>JANPCT010000410.1:0-2077 GCA_031431095.1 Acidobacteriota bacterium
ACGACCAAAGAACGCAAAAAAGGGGCGGTGCCTCCTTTCATCACGAGCAAGCTGCAGCAGGCGTCGCGCTTCCCCGTCAAGAAGACGATGATGATCGCGCAGCAGCTCTATGAGGGCGTCGAGCTGCCCGGGGAAGGCGCAGTCGGTCTCATCACCTACATGCGTACTGACTCGACGCGCGTTTCGGAGCAGGCGATCACCGACGTGCGTGAGTTCATCGGCACCGCCTTTGGCGCGGAGTACGTCCCCGACAAGCCCAACGCCTACAAGACCAAGTCCGACGCGCAGGACGCGCACGAAGCCATCCGCCCGACGTCGATGCAATACCACCCTGACCAGGTGCGATCGCTGTTGTCGCCGGATCAGTATTACCTCTACAAGTTGATCTGGAACCGCTTCGTTGCGTCGCAGATGCCGCCGGCGACGTTCGACGACACCACGGTCGATGTGGCCGCCGCCGACTACCTGTTCCGCGTCAAGGGCTCGGTCCCGAAGTTCCCCGGGTGGATGGCGGTCTATAACCAGCGTGCCGTCGATCCGGCCGAAGAAGCCATGGCTCCAGGGCCCGACGCGAGGACCGCGGAAGACGATGAAGAATCCAGTGTCCTGCCGCCGCTCGCCAGGGGTGACGCGCTCACGCTGCGGGAGCTGAAGCCCGAGCAGAAGTTCACCCAGCCGCCTCCGCGCTATACCGAGGCGACCCTGGTCAAGGCGCTCGAGGAGAACGGCATCGGCCGCCCGTCGACGTACGCGTCGATCATCAACGTGATCCAGGCCCGCGAGTACGTGAACAAGCTCGAAGGCAAGTTCAAGCCGACGTTCCTCGGCTCGATGCTCGTCGAGAAGCTGCTGAGCCCGGCGTTCGACGACATCCTCGACGTCAATTACACGCGCGAGCTCGAAGAGGATCTCGACAAGATCGAATCCGGCGCCTCGAGTTACGCCAAGACCCTCACCAGCTTCTACAAGAAGTTCCAGAAGGACCTGAAGCGCGCCGAGAAGGACATGCCCAACATGAAAGAGGGGTATGAGCCCGACCCGCCCGTCACCTGTGACAAGTGCGGCAAGGCGATGGTGATCAAGGCGGGCAAGTTCGGCCTGTTCCTCGCGTGCAGCGGCTATCCCGAATGCGGCAACACGCGCGAACTGGAGACGCCGGAGGCCGGCGCGGAAGGGGAAATCGAGGAGGCGTGCGAGAACTGCGGCAAACCGATGGTCGTCAAGCGCGGCCGCTTCGGCCAGTTCCTGGCGTGCACCGGGTATCCCGAGTGCAAGACGACGCGGAAGATCATCACGACCAAGCAGGGCATCACCGCCGCCAAGCCCGTTCAGATGCTCGACGAGAAGTGTCCGAAGTGCGACTCGAACCTGGTGATCAAGCAGGGACGGTTCGGCGAGTTCACGGCGTGCAGCAGCTATCCGACCTGCAAGTACGTGAAGCAGAAGACCACCGGCGTTCTCTGCCCCAAGGACGGCGGCGACATCGTCGAACGCAAGTCGCGCCGCGGCAAGGTGTTCTTCGGATGTGCCAATTATCCGGACTGCGACTTCACGCTGTGGAACCGTCCGCTGGCGCAAGCCTGCCCTGAGTGCAAGGCTCCCTTCCTGGTCGAAAAGAACACCAAGAAGAACGGCCGTCAGCTCATTTGTAACAATGAGGAGTGCTCGTATGTGCGCTCCGAAGAACTGGCGCCGGCGTAACGGGCGTCCGGGAGTTCACAAGGGCCACAACGGCTCTCGCCTCTCACAGAGTTCACTAAAGATCACAAAGGATCTGAGCGGTCTGGTGATGTTCACGGCTTGTGTGATCCTTGTCGAAGTTGTCATGAAAAACGTAACGGTCATCGGCGGCGGGCTGGCTGGCTCGGAAGCGGCCTGGCAAATCGCCTCGCGCGGCGTCGCCGTCGTCCTCCACGAAATGCGCCCGGTCAAACCGACCGCGGTCCACAAGACCGACGGTCTGGCGGAGCTGGTGTGTTCGAATTCCTTCCGCGGCGACAAGCTCGATAACGCCGTCGGGCTGCTCAAGGAGGAGATGCGCAGGATGGGATCGATCATCATGCGCGCCGCCGACGAG
>JANPCT010000411.1:0-4400 GCA_031431095.1 Acidobacteriota bacterium
CGTTGATCCCGCGGCACGTGGAGGTCCAGGTGTTCCGCGCGCTGCTGGAGTCGAACGCCGCGTTCTACGCGGCGCCGATGACGGCCATGGATTCGGCGTCGCGCAATGCCGCGGATATGATCGACCAGCTCACGCTTTACATGAACAAGGTCCGCCAGGCCGCGATCACGCGGGAAATCATCGAAGTCGTCTCGGGTGCAGGAGCGCTATGACGGAATTCCGCCTTTAGGCGGAAGAACCGATAGGCGGAAGAATCGATAGGCCGGAAGAGCAGAAACGACATATGGCAACAGCGACAGCAACAGAACAGAAAGTCGGCAAGGTCGTCCAGGTCATCGGACCGGTCGTCGACGTCGAATTCGCGGGAGGCCAGCTGCCCGCCATCTACAACGCCGTCCGCATCATGTCGGACCCCGGTGCGCCCGGGGACGTCATCGACGTCATTGCCGAAGTCGAGCAGCATCTCGGCGAGAATCGCGTCCGTACGGTCGCGATGAAGGCGACCGACGGCATGCGGCGCGGCATGAAGGTCGTGGACACCGGCGCGCCGATTTCGATGCCGGTCGGATCGGCGACCCTCGGACGCGTCATGAACGTGCTCGGCGAGCCAGTCGATTTCCCGGACCGTCCGATCAATGCCACCGAGCGGTGGTCGATTCACCGCAAGGCGCCGTCGCTGGAAGATCAGTCGACCGAGTTGCAGATGTTCGAGACGGGGATCAAGGTCGTCGATCTCCTCGAGCCATACCTTCGCGGCGGCAAGATCGGATTGTTCGGCGGCGCCGGCGTCGGCAAGACCGTCATCATCCAGGAGCTGATCCACAACGTCGCGATGAAGCACGGGGGCGTGTCCGTGTTCGCCGGCGTCGGCGAGCGCACGCGCGAGGGGAACGACCTCTGGCTGGAGTTCCAGGAGAGCGGCGTCATCAACATGCAGGACCTCGAGAAGTCTCGAGCCGCCCTGGTCTACGGACAGATGACCGAACCGCCGGGCGCGCGGCTGCGCGTCGCGCTGAGCGGCCTGACGGTCGCCGAATACTTCCGCGACGCCGAGAAGAAGGACGTGCTCCTCTTCATCGACAACATCTTCCGCTTCACGCAGGCGGGCTCGGAAGTGTCGGCGCTGCTCGGACGCATGCCGAGCGCGGTCGGCTACCAGCCGACGCTGCTCACCGAGATGGGCGAGCTGCAGGAGCGGATCACGTCGACGAAGAACGGCTCGATCACGTCCGTGCAGGCCATCTATGTGCCCGCGGACGACTACACGGACCCGGCGCCGGCGACCACGTTCGCGCATCTCGATGCGACGACGAACCTGTCGCGTGCGATCGTCGAGCTCGGCATCTATCCGGCCGTCGACCCCCTCGCGTCGACGTCGCGCATCCTCGACCCGCGCATCATCGGCGACGAGCACTACAACGTCGCCCGTTCGGTCAAGCAGGTGCTGCAGCGTTACAAGGACCTTCAGGACATCATCGCGATCCTCGGGATCGACGAGTTGTCGGAAGAAGACAAGCTCACCGTGTCGCGCGCGCGCAAGATCCAGAGGTTCCTGTCGCAGCCCTTCTTCGTGGCGGAACAGTTCACGGGCCTGCCGGGCAAGTACGTCCCGATCGCCGAGACGGTCAAGAGCTTCAAGGAAATCGTCGACGGCAAGCACGACACCGTGCCGGAACAGGCCTTCTACATGGTGGGAACGATCGAGGAAGCGTTGCAGAAGGCTGAAAAGATGGCAAAGGGATAGACCTGACCGCGACATCCTGGATCAGGACAACCAATGGCCTTACCGACATCGATTGAATTGCAAATCGTGACCCCCGACAAGATGCTCGTCAAGGAGCAGGTCGACGAGGTCGAGATCCCCGGCAGCGAAGGCTACTTCGGCGTGCTCCCCGGGCATACGCCCATGCTGGCGTCTCTCGCGGTCGGCGAGATGTGGTATCGCAAGGGGCAGGAGAAGACGTATCTGTCGCTGGCGTACGGGTTCGCCGAGGTGCTGCCGGAGCGCGTCACGATCCTGGCGCACCTGGCGGAGCGGGCTGAAGATATCGACATCGGCCGCGCGGAAGAAGCGAAACGCCGCGCCGAAGCGCGGCTGGAGCAGGCCAAGGACGTCGATTACGAACGCGCGCGCAGCGCGCTCATCAAGTCGCTCGCGCGGCTCAACGTCGCGTCGCGCGGCCAGCTTGCCGGCCGTGTCGGCCGTCAGCGGATCCCCCCGCCGCAGGCCTGATGCAGCTGTCCTGGGCTGTTCGCACCGACCACGGTCTTCGGCGCAGCAGCAACGAGGATAGCTACTGCACCCGCCCGGACCTCGGCCTCTTCATCGTGGCCGACGGCATGGGCGGCCACGTCGCGGGAGAAGTCGCGTCACGGCTCGCCGTCGATACCATCCAGGCGTTCATCGCCGAGACCGCCGGCGCCGACAAGAACCGCACCTGGCCGTTTCCCTTCGAGCCCTCGATCAGCGTGGAAGGCAACCGCCTGAAAGCCGCGTTCCGCCTGGCCAACCGCCAGATCGCCAACGCCATGGCGGACGCCGCCGACTTGCGCGGCATGGCCACCACCGCATCGGCGGTGCTCGCCGGGACGACGAGCGCGTGCGTCGGCCATGTCGGCGACAGCCGCGTCTACGTGCTGCGCGAGGGCACCCTCGTGCAGGTGACCGACGACCATTCGTGGGTTGAGGAGCAGGTCAGGGCTGGCGCGATGAGCGCCACGGCGGCCCGCCAACATCCGTGGCGCAACGTCGTGACGCGCGCTCTGTCCGGCAGCGGGGATCCCGAAGTCGACACCGTGGAGCTCGCGCCGCAGCCAGGAGAGCGGTACCTTCTTTGCTCGGACGGACTGTCGGGCGTGGTTCCGCACGACGCCATCGCGCGCATGCTCGCCGACAACGACGGCGGCCTCGATGGCGTCTGCGAGCGGCTCATCGCAGCGGCCAACGCGGCCGGCGGCCCCGACAACATTACCGTGCTGGTCCTCGAAGTCCAGCCGACCAATGTTCCATAATCTCGCGCATCTGCTGCGCTATCGCGCGCTCATCCAGAGCCTGGTCACGCGTGAGCTGAAGGCCCGGTACCGCGGCTCGGTGCTCGGCTTCTTCTGGTCCTTCATCAACCCCTTGCTGCTCCTGCTGGTGTATTCGTTCGTCTTCACCTTCGTCATGCCGGCGGCGCATGATCCGCGGATCGAGCCCTTCGCGCTGTTCATGTTCTGCGGCATTCTGCCGTGGACGTGGTTCTCCTCGTCCCTCGCCGAATCGGCGGGCGTGCTGATCTCCGGCGGCAATCTCATCAAGAAGGTTCTGTTCCCCGCCGAAATCCTGCCCATCGTCAGCGTCCTGGCGAACATGGTCCACTTCCTCCTCGGGTTGCCGATTCTTGCCGGCTTCCTGATCTACTCCCTCCCGAGCGGGCGGCTCCACCCCGGAGAGCTGGCGCTGTTTCCGCTTGTCGTCGCGGTGCAGTTACTGCTGACGCTTGGTTTTGCTCTCATCCTCTCGGCCCTCACCGTGCACTTCAGGGACATCCGCGACATCCTGTCGAACCTGCTGACGTTCTGGTTCTTCGCGACGCCGATCATTTACCCCTACTTCCTGTTCGAAGACCCCGCGCACCCCGGACTGTGGCAAGCCAAGCTCCTGAAGCTGAATCCGTTCACGCACCTGGCGATCACCTACCAGGAGATCCTGTTCTTCGACGGTCCGGTCGGCCACCTTCGCTGGCTGCTCCTCCTCGGCGCGATCTCGGTGCTGTTCTTCCTGTTCGGCTATTTCGTCTTCGATCGGCTGCGTGACACGTTTGCGGAGGAAGTGTGATGTCCGAGGATTCGGGCCCGAGGACCGCCATCGACGTCAGCCGCGTTTCCAAGATCTATCGCCGCTACAGCCAGCGCAAGCAGTTCGCCACGTTGAAGAGCGCGCTGCTATCGCGCAGCCTGATCAAGAACCTGACGCCGGACGAGACCTTCACGGCCCTGAACGACGTCAACCTGACGGTGCCGAAGGGGCGGACCCTCGGCGTCATCGGCCGCAACGGGTCCGGCAAGAGCACGCTGCTCAAGCTCGTTGCCGGCATCACGAAACCCTCGAGCGGCTCCGTGCGTGTCGACGGCCGCATCTCGGCGCTGATCGAGCTCGGCGCCGGGTTTCACCCGGAGATCTCCGGGCGCGAGAACGTCTTCATCAACGGCATCATGCTGGGACTCAGCAAGCGCGAAATCACCGAGCGCTTCGACGAGATCGTCGAATTCGCGGAGATGAAGGAGTTCATCGACGCACCGGTGAAGACCTACTCGTCGGGCATGTACATGCGCCTCGGGTTCGCGGTGGCGATTCACGTCGATCCGGAAGTGCTGCTCGTCGACGAGGTCCTGGCTGTCGGCGACGAGGGCTTCAC
>JANPCT010000412.1:0-2258 GCA_031431095.1 Acidobacteriota bacterium
GGCGCTCGCCGCCGCGGTGAATGACCCGCAGGTCTCCGGCTCCGATCTGCAGCGGGGACTCACCGCGTCGCTGCTGATGGCCTGGAACTCCGGCTCGTCGCTCTTCGCGCACGCCGCGACCGACCACAGCGCGCGCGCACACGTGACGTGCTTCGCCGATCAGGTGTACCCGATTTTTGCGCTCTCCCGCCTTGCGGCGCTGCAGGGGGACCTCGCGGCGCTCGACGCCGCGGCGCGGTGCGCGCGGCGGGTCTGCGCGCTGCAGGGCAGCGCGGGCCAGTGGTGGTGGCACTACGATCACCGCACCGGCGACATCATCGAAGGCTACCCGGTCTACGCCATCCACCAGGACGCGATGGCGCCCATGGCGCTGCGCGCGGTGCAGGATGCCGGCGGCGGCCGGTTCGACGATCGGATCGAAGCCGGGCTCCGCTGGCTCGAACACGCGCCCGAGCTCGGCGACGCGTCCCTGATCGATGACGCCGCGCAGATGGTCTGGCGCAAGGTCGCGCGGCGTGAACCGCTGAAGGCGACGCGATTCGTGCAGGCGGCGTGCACCGCCCTGCACCCGCGCCTGCGCGCGCCGGGCGCTGACACGCTGTTCCCCGCCGTCGCCATCGACTACGAAGATCGCCCGTACCATTGGGGCTGGTTCCTCTACGCGTGGGCCGCGGCGCAGGAACGGCGCCCGTGATCCCGGCCCGCGACCTGTTCGGCATCTCCATCGCGGCTGTGACGATGGACGATGTGCTGCCGCTGGTGGCTGACGCGATCGCCCGGCGAACACCGTTCCAGATCGGCGTCGTCAACGCGGCCAAGGTCGTCAACATGCAGCGCGACCAGCGTCTCCGGGACGACGTGCTGGCCTCCGACATCGTGCTGGCCGACGGCATCTCGGTGGTGTGGGCCAGCCGCCTGGTCGGACGGCCCTTGCCCGAGCGCGTCGCCGGAATCGATTTGATGTACCGGCTGCTGGAGCAGGCGGCCGGAAAACAGCACCGCGTCTTCTGCCTTGGTGCAACCGCGGACGTGTTGAGCGCCGCCATCGCGGAGTTCCAGCGCCGTTTTCCGGGGCTGATCGTGGCCGGCTCGCAGCACGGCTACTTCGATCGCGCCGATGAAGCCACGGTCGCGGCCGCGATCGCGGCGTCGCGGGCTGACATCGTGTTCATTGCCATGACTTCGCCCCGTAAGGAGCAGTTCCTTGCGCAGTGGAGCCGCGTCCTCGGCGTTCCCGTATGGCACGGCGTCGGAGGATCGTTCGACGTCGCCGCCGGGAAAGTCGAGCGGGCGCCGATGCTGTGGCAGCGGCTGGGGCTCGAGTGGCTGTACCGCGTGAAGCAGGAACCGCGGCGCCTCTGGAAACGGTACCTGGTGACGAATGCGCTGTTCGCGCGGATGCTCCTGGTGGAGTGGCTGCGCCGCAGGCCGCTGGCGCCTCCGCAGGGCCCATGATCCGCCTCACGCTGCTCGGGCTGTACGTCCTCGGCTTCTCCGCCTACGCGTTCAAGGACTGGTTCAAGTCGCTCTGCGCGCTCATCATCCTGATGGCGGTGATCGAGCATCCCGACATGCCGAAGAGCATCCTCGGCATCCAGGGGCTGAACCCCTGGAACCTCCTGCTCGTCGCGGTGGTCGCCGGGTGGGCGCGCGCGCGGAAGGCGGAAGGCCTGACATGGGACATGCCGCCGCGGGTCAACCTGCTGCTGCTGCTCTATCTGGGGGTCGTGCTGCTCGCCTTTGCCCGAATGGCGGCAGCGCCAGGGCTGCTGGACGAATCGCTGCCCAGCCTGGTCAGCGAATACCTCGTCAACACCCTCAAGTGGGTGGTCCCCGCGCTGCTCCTTTTTGACGGGGCACGCACCCGGCCGCGGCTGCTCCTCGGTCTGGCGGCGCTGCTCGGGGTCTACTTCCTGCTCGGCGTCCAGGTCATCAAGTGGATGCCGCTCAGTTACGCGCTCGACTCCGATTCCCTCTCGTCCCGCAGCCTGAAGATCCTGCAGAACGAGATCGGGTATCACCGCGTCAACATCTCGGCGATGCTGGCCGGCGCTTCGTGGGCTATCTTTGCCACCCGGCCGCTCGCGCTGGCAAACTGGCAGCGCGTCGCGCTGATTGGCGCGACGGTCGCGGTCGCGTACGCGCAGGCGCTCACGGCGGGCCGCGCAGGCTACGTGACGTGGGCGGCGGTCGGGCTGATTCTGTGCTCCATGCGGTGGCGCAAATACCTGCTGGGCGTGCCGGTGCTGATCATCGCG
>JANPCT010000413.1:0-3474 GCA_031431095.1 Acidobacteriota bacterium
CGCACGACGGCGAAGTCGGGGCTCGTTGCCGCGTCGGTTGGGATGCCGCGGTCGGCCAGGCGTCCCAGCATCACGAGCGCATCGCCCGGACGGCCGCTGAGGGCCTGCGCGCGCGCCAGCAACTGCATGACGTCAGGGTCGTTCGCACGCCCCTTCTGAAACGTTCGCCAAGCCAGGTCGTGAAAGGTTTCGAAGTCGCCGCGTGCCCGGGCGGCCTGCGCCTCGATTCGGCATTCGGCAGCGTCACGGCAGCCGGCTGGCTGAGTTTGCAGGAGCCACAGAATAGCGAGCAGCACTGGCCGCCCCTACGCCCGACGCTCGGGATGCGCCTGGATGCGCCCCGTGAGGCCGTCCCGCAAGATACTGATGAGATTGCAGATAGGACCGTCCGACACCACCGTTACCGCCCTCTGTAATAACCTGTCGCACGTCCAGTCTAGCCGTATGTTAGGATTTCTGTTCCCCAGCCTGGAGTGACCTTGAGAACCGTGCATTCGGCCGGCTTCGCGTTGTTCTGCATCATCGTCGTCGCCGCGATCGTCGTGCCGGCGGCGCGGGCGCAGCGGAGGACCGCGCCGGACGGCCGTCCGCGCGATGCGCGAACGTTGGCGCAGGAGAAAATCAGCGCGGGGGTGATGACGGCGATTTATCACCGCCGTGGTGACGCCCGGGGCAAGACCGTTTCGTCGAGCGGAACCAGCGTCCGGATCGATCGGCACGGGCGGGCGCTCGTCGATGTGCGCGCGCCGGTGCGCCCTGAGCTGGAGAGGAAGATGAAGGCGCTCGGCGGCCTGGTGGTTTCACGATCACAAGCCTACGATTCGATCGTCGGGTGGATGCCGCTGTTGACCATCGAGCGTCTCGCGGCCGATCCGAGCGTCCGCTCAATCCAGCCGGCGCAATAGTCAGCGCCTCCCTGCGCCTCGTTTCTCGTTGGGCTGCCCGCAGGCGCACGCCTCTAAAACCGCCGCGAGACACACGGCGTTCCTTACACCGATGTAAGGCAAACGCCCCCTGCCAAGGTGAAACCGATCGGCACCCAGCGGCGTCATAGCGTTGACAGCCTCTGCCTGGCTGCATCGCGGGGCGAAGAGCAATGCCGAAACTCGAATACGACGTCTGTGCCCGGTGCGGTGTGCTGTTCGATGATCAGGGCGAGAACGGCTGGTGGATCCGGGAAGGCCTCTGGTGGCATGAGTGCGACAACAGGCGCCCCGCCCGAATCGTCGTCCGCAAACTCGAGCTGACCAAGAGCGCCTCCGCGGCTTAACCCAACCTTAGTTCCCGGCGGGCGCGAATCTGCGCCCGCCGGCGCTTCAAATCCAGCAACCGGTATTTGTCGGGGCCCCGCGCGCCGGACGGTCCGGTGCGCGCGCCGTCGGCTCCAGCAAGCCGCAATCCTCTCCGGGTACCCCATCCCGGACCAGACTCCCCCGTCAGCGATATCGACGACCCCACCCGTTGCATGTCCGCCTCCCGCGACGACTGTAACGAACGGTCATGACAGGCCAGGTCACACGACGGTACGCAGAACTTACGTGACGTTGACGATAGCGGCAGGGATGACGCAAGTTCGCCACCAGCAAGGGTCTTCGATGCCATGGGAGTCCCCGCCTCGGCGACGACGGCCAGTGCGGTTCCGGCGGATTTCCGGCGTCGATCGTCCCTCCGTCTTGCGGACCGTCGGCTCCTTGCTGCCGCGGCGCAGCGACGGCGAGACGGGCCGGTGGTGGAAAGCTGTCGTCGAGCGCGCGGCAAACGGGACCGACAACTTTGGCGCGGGAACGACGGCGATCGGCAACGCCGACCGCGCGGTCGGTTTCCTCTGCTCGCGGACGCCACTGCAAGCGGAAATCTGTACGGCCAGCTCGCGAACAGCACGACCGCGGCGTTCACCGGCTTCGATGTCTCGTCCACCGTCGAGAAATAGCGTGACGGCCTGAACGCCGCCGGCTGCCGCATCCAGATGTTCTACTCGACTGACGGTACGAACTGGACGTCTGCCGGCACCGAATTCCAGACGGCGTTCGCCGCTGACGCCAACAACAACGGCTTCACGACGGCGCCGGGGCAAGCGGTCAACGTCAGCAAGCCCCCGAACGTCGCGGTGCCGCCGGGCGGCCCGTTCTATCTCGCCTGGAGTTACTCGGTCCAGACTGGCGCCACGACTTCGAATGCACAGGCGCTCGCCATCGACGACATCACGCTCCTGGGGGCGCGGGCGACACGCCGCCAGCCGATACCGCGCCAAGCGTCGTCGACACGACCCCGCTCACGCGGCCGGCAACGTACCTGTGAACTCCAGCCTAGTGATGAAATTCAGCGAGAACGTCAACGCGGACCCGGACATTTCGACTGGGGCTCCGTTCAGCGGCAAGCACTCGAATCCACCCTCGCGGTAGTCTAGGTCCGTGCCGCGTAACGCCGAAGTCATCCGCCAGTGGTCGATCCTCCGCGACCTCGAGGCCTCACGGCGGCTCACCATCGACGACCTCGCCGGCCGCACCGGTGTCACGACCCGCACGATCCGCCGCGATCTGGAAGCGCTGCAGACGTCCGGCTTTCCGCTCTTCGACGAGCTGATCGATGGCAAGCGGTATTGGACACTCGAAGCCAGGGCGTTCAAACGGCTGGACGACACGGGCTTTACGCTCGCGGAGCTGAGCGCGCTCTACTTCAGCCGCACGCTCGTCGAGTGCCTCGCGGCGACTCCGTTTCAGCAGGACGTCGCGTCGGCGTTCGAGAAGCTCGGCGCCGCCCTGACGCCCGGCATGCGGCAGTTTCTCGATCGACTGCCGCTCGTCATCCAGTCGAAGGGGACGGCATCCCGCGCGGGAGACGACCAGGCGGAGCGCGAATACATCGCGCGACTGCTCGACGCCACCCTGAATCACCGGCGGACGACGATGAAGTACTTCTCGATGTCGAGCGGCCGTGAGAAGGACTACCTGATCGAGCCGTACCGGCTGATCTATTCGCCGGGGGGCATGTACCTGCAGGCGTTCGTGCCCGAGTACAGCGAGGTGCGGACGTTCGCGGTCGACCGTATCCGCGGCATCTCGCTGATGGAAGAGCGCTTCAAGCCCACGGCCGCGCTCGACGCGGCGTTCGCGCATTCCATTGGTGTCAACGAGGGTCCGCCGGAGCGCATCGAACTGGCGTTCGAACCGCACATCGCCCCTTACGTGCGCGAGCGGCGGTGGCACGCCTCACAGACCCACGTCGATCGCAAGGACGGCGGCGTCGTGCTTTCCCTCGATGTGTGCAATGACTGGGCGCTGCGCAGCTGGATCCTGTCGTTCGGTCCGCTCGCGCGCGTGCTGAGACCGGCGGCCCTGGCCGCGCAGATCAAGGACGAGATCCTGCGCGCCAGCCAGCGCTACGACATGGAGTAGAGCGCGGAGTCGGTGTCGCAGCGCGATGCCTCAGGCCCCAGCCCCGTGCCCCACCGTTATTGATTGATCCATTACTACC
>JANPCT010000414.1:0-10058 GCA_031431095.1 Acidobacteriota bacterium
CCGAGCGGTTGTAGGAGGTCAGGGCGTGCATCACGCCGGCTGAGGCACGGGCGGACCCTCGCCAGCCTCGAGATCCAGGACGCGGTACTTCCACACGCCCACCGCGAGCGCGAGCGGCATCAGCAGGCTGAAGGCGGCAAGCAGCACCGCAGCGCCCGTCAACCACGGGCCGGAAGGCGCAACCACGCGCAGCGCCGGAATGATCAACACGGCCAGCACACCGCCGGCCATCTGGCTCGCGAGAAGCCAGTAAGTCGTGATGCGCGCCCCCTCCTGACCTGCCGCCCGTGCGGCGAGCCACGTCTTGTACAACGAGTAGACCGCCGCGCACGGCATCACCACCCCCGCGACGAACACGAGTGGAAAGACGACGAGCAGCAGCACGAGCGCAAGTCCTTCGGCGATGCCGGCCGAAACGGCGCCTAACGCGTCCGCCGCGGCGAGGCCATCGAACACACTCTTTAGAACAGGCACGACCGCCGCGACCATCACCGGAAGGACGACGTAGCCCGCATACAGCCACCTGGCGTGCGCGCGCAGCCACGGACGCCGCCAGGGGAACGTCTGGGTGAAATGGAACAACACGAGGCTGCCGGTCACGAGTGACACGGCGACGAGGGTCAACACCGGCAGCGTGAGGGCAGCACTCGCGCCTTTCGTCCAGATGAGAAACGGCACCGCGTACGGCGCCACGCTCGTCAACCCCGTCGCAAGAAAGAGCCGCGCTCTCACGTCGCGAGGCGCGCGCGCGAACACCGCAACGCCGACGATCATGTACGTCAGGGCGGCGACGACGCCGGAGCAGGCTTCGAAGACCGTCGCGGTTGGCGCCGTCAACACCGTGTCCACTGCGGCTGATTCTCGCAGATAATGGCGCGCATGTTTCGAGCGTTGATCGCGATGTCGCTCATCGTGTTGCCGCCCGTCGCCCAGGGGGCAGGAGCGCCCGTCAAGGGCACGCCAATCGCAGCGCAGGAACTCGCCCGCATCTGGGATGCGGAGCACGTATCGCCGCCGCTGCCGCCACTCCTGGAGCACGACGAGGTCGAACGCCGATTGCGCGCGGTGGCAGAAGAGGATCCGGGACGATTCGCGTTCGAACGCGTCGGCACCTCTCTCGAGGGCCGCTCGATCAACATGATTGCCACCGGCAGCGGTCCTTTCCGGGTGCTGCTGTGGTCGCAGATGCACGGCGACGAACCCACGGCCACGGCGGCGCTGTTCGACGTGTTCGAGTACCTGCGGCGGCACGGGTCGGACCCGGCCGTCCAGCGCATTCTCTCCGCGCTCACCCTGTACGTTGTCCCGATGCTGAATCCCGATGGGGCTGAGCGCTTCCAGCGCCGCAACGCCCAGGGGATCGACATCAACCGCGATGCGCTCGGCCAGCAGACGCCGGAAGGGCAGCTCCTCAAGTCGTTGAGGGACCGGTTCAATCCAAACGTCGGGTTCAACCTGCACAATCAGGGCTGGAACATCTCGGTCGGCGATCCGCCCAAGCCGGCGTCGATCTCGCTGCTGTCGGTCGCCTACGACAAGGAGCGGTCTGAGAACGCCGGCCGCAAGCTGACGAAGAGACTGTGCGCCGTCATTCGCGACGCGCTCGAGCCGTTCGCTTCCGGGCAGATCGGCCGCTACGACGATGAGTTCGAGGTGCGCGCGTTCGGCGACAACCTGACCTTGTGGGGGACGCCCGTGGTGCTGATCGAAACGGGACCTTTTCCGGCCGCGGAGCCTGACCCTGTGCTGATACGGCTGAACTTCATCGGTATCGTCTCCGCTCTCGATGCGCTCGCCACCGGGAACGTCGACAAGGCGGACCCACAGCGCTACGAGACGCTGCCGGTGAACGAGTCCAGGGGTCTGTACATCCTCGTCAACAACGCCACGGTTCTCTCCGGCACGGGCGTCCGCGCGTTCACCGCGGATATCGGCATTTCGGCCAGCCGCCGGGTGCGGCTGGTGGACGGCCGCCGTCAGATTCAGCTCCAGGCGAACATCGCGGACCTGGGAGATCTGCGGACTTACGGCGCCCTGCGCACGATCGACGCCACCGGCCTGATGGCCGCGCCGCTGTGGGATCCCGCGCTGCGTGAAGGCCAGGAGATCGATCTGCCGGACTGGTCGAAGCAGCCGTCCGAGCGTGTGATCGCGACAGGTCAGCCGGCAGAGATCGTGCTCATGCGGCCTCTCGCCGGTCCCTCGCGTCCGGCATCGCGCTACGTCATTCAAACAATTCTCAAGTTCTGAAGGGAGCGTCCATGCGTCGCCTGTCCCGAGCTTTGCCAAGGGGCCTGTTCCGAGCCTCGCCGCTTCTCCTCGCGCTGCCGATCGCGCTTGCTGCGCAGGCGCCCCGTGAGGGCCCCGGCCAGCAGTCCCGCGATATCGGTGCCGTGACGGTGCTGAAGCCGGCACGCGTGTTCGACGGCGACACGATGCACGAGGGGTGGGCCGTTCGCGTCCGCGGCGACCGCATCGAGGCAGCGGGCCCGGCGGCGTCCGTCGCCGCTCCGGGCGCCACGGTCACGGAACTGAAGGGGACGACGCTGATGCCCGGGATGGTGGAAGGGCACTCGCACGTGCTGCTCCATCCCTACAACGAGACCACCTGGAACGATCAGGTGCTGCACGAGAGTCTCGGGGTGCGCGTGGCGCGCGCGACCAACCATCTCCGCGCCACGTTGCTGGCCGGCTTCACGACGATTCGCGACCTCGGTACGGAGGGGGCGGCGTATGCGGACGCGGAGCTGAAGCAGGCCGTCGACCAGGGCATCATCCCCGGGCCCCGCATGCTCGTGACGACGCGCGCGATCGTCGCGACGGGAAGCTACGGCCCCAAAGGTTTTGCCCTCGAATGGAAAGTTCCGCAAGGGGCTGAGGAGGCCGACGGCGAGTCGCTCGTGCGGGTCGTCCGCGATCAGATCGGCCACGGCGCCGACTGGATCAAGATCTACGCGGACTACCGATGGGGCGCGGGCGGCGAGGCCGCGCCGACCTTCTCACTCGAGGAGATCAAGACGATCGTGGAAACGGCGCGCAGCAGCGGCCGTCCCGTCGTCGCGCATGCGAGCATGGCGGAGGGCATGCGCCGCGCCATCCTGGGCGGCGTGGAGACCATCGAGCACGGCGACGCCGGCACCGCCGAGGTGTTCAAGTTGATGAAGGAGCACAACGTAGCGCTCTGCCCCACGCTCGCCGCCGGCGACGCGACGTCGCAGTACGCGGGCTGGAAGAAAGGTGAAGGTCCCGAACCGGCGGGCATCACGCGCAAACGCGCCAGCTTCAAGGCCGCGCTCGACGCCGGCGTCACGATCCTGAGCGGCAGCGACGTCGGCGTCTTCACACACGGCGACAACGCGCGGGAGATCGAGCTGATGGTGAGCTACGGCATGCCCGCCGCCGACGCCCTGAAGAGCGCCACCTCGGTCGCGGCGCGGGTGCTTCACATGGAGAACCGGATCGGGTCGGTCAAGGAAGGTTTCCTCGCGGACCTGGTGGCCGTCGATGGCGATCCGTCGAAAGAGATTTCCGCGCTGCGTCGGGTGCGGTTCGTGATGAAGGGTGGCTCGGTCGTGCGGCAGGACGCGGCGCGCTGAGAGCGTTGACGCGAGGATCAGGACGCGCGGCGGTAGACGATCTTGCCGTCGAAGATCGTCATCACGACTTCAGCCTTGGCGAGGTTTGCGGCGCTGCTGAAGATGTCAGTCGACAGGATCACGATGTCGGCCAGCATGTCGGCTTTCAGCGTGCCCTTGCGATGATCGTCGAATGACGCCCACGCCGCACCCGACGTCCACGCGTTGATCGCCGACTTCAGGGTCAGCTGCTCGGGCGCCTGCCTGCCGGCGCGGCTCACCGCGCTGCGCAGGCCTGCCAGCGGGTCCAGCGGAAGGCGCGGCGCATCGCTTCCGAATGCCAGGTGCGCACCCGCAGCGCTCAGGCTGCGCGCCGGCCACGGGAAGGACGCGAGCGTCGGGTCATCACCGTGTGCCCACTCGATGGCGCCGCCGCCGACGGCGTGAAGCGGGAGCATGGTCGCCATGATTCCGAGCGCGCCGAAGCGGGCCATGTCCTCGGGGTCCACCGCCGTCACTCCATCGATCCGGTGGCGCGGCGCTTTCGCTGCGTGTGCCGTCTTCGCCACCGCACCGAGCGCGTCCAGCGCAAGCCGGGCGGCACGATCGCCGGCCGCCTCGATTGCGATCTGCCAGCCGCGTGCATCGAGCATGGCGACGAGCTTCGACAGATCGGCGGCGGGAATCCTCAAGTCGCCGGCGTTGGGGCTCTTCGACGAGTACGGCTCGAGCATTGCGGCGGTCTGCGATTCGACCGAACCGTCGAGAGTCAGCGCGGCGATCCCGGTTTTCAGCAGCGGATCGTCGGGATAGCGCTTCGCAATCGCGTCAAGGTCGTCGGGTGTCGTGCGGCTTGCCGGCACCGCGGCGTAAACGCGCAAGGCGAGGGTCCCCTCGTCGCGAGCCGAGTCATACAGATCGAGGTCCCCTGGGGCGGCGCCGATGTCCTGCACGCTCGTGATGCCGTGCTGCTGTGCATCGCGAATGGCGAGCTGGAGCGCCTTGGCGCGTTCCTCGCGCGTCGGCTTGGGCAGCATCTTGTCGGCGAGCGCGACGGCGGCACCCTTCAGCAAGCCGGTCGGCTCGCCGCGCCGATCGTGCACGATAACGCCTTGCGCCGGATTGGGCGTACGCTTCGTGATGCGGGCGGCCGCGAGGGCCGCGCCATTGAGCCACGCGGCGTGGCCGTCCTGTGACGTCAACTGGACGGGCCGGTCGCTCACGGCGACGTCGAGTTGCGCTCGCGAAGGCAGATCGGCGAAGGTCTCGAACGACCAGCCCGATCCCGTGATCCAGGGGGCATCCGGATGCGCCTCCGCCCAGGCGGTAATCCGCGCCTGCATCTCCTCGACCGTCGTGGCTCCGAACAGTTGCACACCGTCGCGGGCCAGGCCGGCGGCGACCATCGACACGTGGGCATCGTCGAACCCCGGAAGGACGGCCGCTCCCCTGGCATCGATGACCGTTGTCTGCGGCCGGCGGTAACGCAGGATCTCGCGCTCGCCGCCGACTTTGAGGATCTTGTTGCCGCGTATCGCGACCGCGTCGGCGATCGAGCCGAGGTCGTCGGCGGCGTAGACGCGCGCGTTGTGGATGATGAGATCGACGGGGCCACTGTCGTCAGCGCGTTGGGCTCCGACGATCAAGCCGGCGATGAGCGTGCCGGCGACGATGACGACGACGAGGTACGTGGCAAGACGCGCGGCCATGGCGGCTCGGCGGATTCTATCACCCGGCCCGCCTTTGCGATCAAATCGCGTTCCCTCGTTCCCGACGCGGCGTCTGGAACAGCGGCGCGGCTGCCTCGCCTGGCGCGCACGTCCCGTCTTGTGCTAGTGTCTCAGGAGTCCGCATGACGTCTTTCACTTGTTGTCCGTCGCACATCAGCGAGCACGCGTGTCGTTGCTCGTGTACGGTGCCGGCGGCCCGCAGGTGAGAGGCTTCTCCCGCAACTAGCAATCCCGTTCCAGCTTCTCCACCCGCAGATCGCCCGGCGCAGCCCAGGCATCGATCGGGATCTGCATTCAGGAGAAGCTCATGTCGCACTACGTCCCCGAGCTCGCACTCATTACCTTCGTGGCCGCCATCATCAATGGCGCGCTGGGGTATGGCTTCTCGTCGATCACCGTCCCCCTGGCACTGCTGTTCCTGACCAGCCGCGTGCTGAATCCGGCGCTCGTGTTGGTCGAGGTCGTGCTGAACGCGTACGTGCTATGGGTCAACCGCGACTCGCTCGGGAAGGTCTACCGCCGCATGCTGCCCATCGTCGCAGGCCTGGTCCCCGGCGTCGTGATCGGCACGCTTGTCGTGGCGCGCGTCCATCCCGATTGGCTGAAGCTGGGCACCTTCACGCTGCTGCTGCCGCTGATTCTCCTGCAGGCGGCGGGCTACCGAAAGCCGATCCGGTCGGAACGCTCGATCGGCGTGCCGTTCGGCACGGGCCTCGGCCTGCTCTATTCGCTCACCACAATCTCCGGACCGCCGCTCGCATTGCTGCTGAACAACCAGGGGCTGGCAAGAAGGGAGTTCCGCGCCGCACTCGGTTTCGTGCGGCTGGCCGAAGCAACCTTCACCGCGATCGCCTATGCGTATGCGGGGCTGTTCACGAGCGTCAGTCTCCGGCTGATCCCCGCCATCCTGCCCAGCCTGCTCATCGGAGTTCCGCTCGGCGCGTGGCTCATTCGACGGATCAACGCGGAAACCTTCCGCCGGATCTGCATGAGCTTCGACGCGTGGGTCGTCGGCTTCGGCATCTCGACGCTGCTTCGCGCGCTCCGGATCGTCCCGGGCATTGAAGCGTTCGGGGTCCTCGCGGCGGTGATCCTGGCTGACCTGCTGCTGCTCTACCGGTATTTTTCGACGCCGCGCGCGCCGCGGCCGGCCCTTTCCGACCCCGCTGCAGGATAGAGGTTCCACATGCACATGACAGTAGCCGCCCCATCGCCGGTCGTCGACGACGCCCTGGAACACCTGCGGGCGCTCGAAGCCGAGAGCATCCACATCATCCGGGAAGTGGCCTCTGAAATGGCGCGGCCGGTGATGCTGTATTCGGTCGGCAAGGACTCTTCCGTCCTTCTGCGGCTGGCTCAGAAAGCCTTTTTTCCCGGGCCGATTCCGTTTCCGCTGCTGCATGTCGACACGACCTACAAGTTCCGCGAGATGATCGAGTTCCGCGACCGGCAGGCCGCGGCGATCGGCGCGCGGCTGATCGTCCACACCAACGGCGCGGCGATCGCCGCCGGCACCCAGCCTTTCGCGGTCGGCACGCAGCAGTGCTGCGGCCTGCTGAAGACCACGGCGCTGCTGGACGCCTTGCAGACCGGGGGCTTCGACGCGGCGTTTGGCGGCGCGCGCCGCGACGAGGAGCGTTCGCGCGCCAAGGAGCGGATCTTCTCCCTGCGCGACCCGCGCGGGCAGTGGGATCCGAAGCGGCAGCGGCCGGAGCTGTGGGCCCTGCTGAACGGCCGGGTCAACCCCGGCGAAAGCATCCGCGTCTTTCCGCTCTCGAACTGGACCGAGCTCGATGTCTGGCACTACATCGAGGTCGAGCGCATCCCGGTCGTGCCGCTCTACTTCGCGCGCGAACGCGACGTGCTGGTGCGCGGCGAGAGCCTGATTGTGGTCGAGCAGTCTTTCGTGCCGCGGCTCCCCGGCGAGCGCCAGGAGCGCGTCATGTGTCGGATGCGATCGCTGGGCTGCTCGCCCTGCACCGGCGCGGTGCGCTCCACCGCCACCACCGTCCGCGCGATCATCGAGGAGCTCGTCGCCGCGCGTCAGTCGGAGCGGCAGCTTCGCGTCATCGACCACGACCAGGACGGGTCCATGGAAATGAAGAAGCGGGAGGGCTACTTCTGATGCCCGGCCTGCTTCGCCTGTGCACCGCCGGCAGCGTCGACGACGGGAAGAGCACGCTGATCGGGCGGCTGCTGCACGACTCGCGCGGGGTCTACGAGGACCAGGTGCGGTCGGTGCGCGCGGCATCGCGCAACCGGACGGCCGGCTCGATCGACTTCTCCCTCTTCACCGACGGACTGCGCGCCGAGCGGGAACAGGGCATCACGATCGACGTTGCCTATCGCTACTTCGCCACCGCGCGCCGGAAGTTCATCCTCGCCGACACGCCCGGACACGAACAGTACACGCGCAACATGGCGACCGGCGCGTCCACCGCGGACCTGGCCATTCTGCTGGTGGACGCGCGGCACGGTGTGCGCGAGCAGACGCGGCGGCACGCGCGGATCGCGCGGCTCCTCGGGATCTCCAGCTTCGTGCTCGCCGTGAACAAGATGGACCTGGTCGACTTCGACGAGTCCGTCTTCCGCGGCATCGGCGCGGACGCGGAGGACGCGCTGGCCGGCGCCGACGTCCAGGCGATTCCGTTGAGCGCGCTGCACGGCGACAACGTGATCGCGGCGAGCGCGCGCACGCCCTGGTACAACGGGCCCGCGCTCCTGCCGTACCTGGAGACGGCCCGCGCCGCCCCCTCCCTGGCGGCGGCGCCGTTCCGCCTGCCGGTGCAGCTCGTGGTGCGTCCCGACGCGACGTTCCGCGGCTACGCCGGTCAGATCGCGTCGGGCACGGTCCACATCGGCGACACCATCACCGTCTCGCCGTCGGGCGCGTCGTCGCGGGTGTCGCGGATCGTCACGTGGGACGGCGATCTCCAGGCCGCGGCGGCCCCCATGTCGGTGACGCTGGTGCTGGCGGACGAGCGCGACATCAGCCGCGGCGACGTGCTGGCGGGCGGCCCGCTGCACGCCGGCCGGCGTTTCACCGCCGATGTCGTCTGGATGGACGAGCGGCCGATGCGCCCCGATCGTCCCTACGTCCTCAAGCAGGGCACGCGCACCGTGACCGCCGAGGCCGGCGGCGCGCTGGAACTCAATCAGATCGGACGCGTCACGATCACCACCGCGCGGCCGATTGTCTTCGAACCGTACGTCGAGAACCGCGTCACGGGCAGCTTCATCCTCATCGATCCCGCGACCAATTTCACCGCCGCCGCCGGAATGATCGCCGCGGCCCTGTCCGATCGTGACGACCGGCTGGCGCCCGGCGCGGCCGAGCGGCTGGCACGGACGGCACGTGAGGCGGCCAGCAGCGCCGAGGCGGTCGAGGCCGTCCGCGCCGTGCTCGAGGAGATGCTGACATGAACGACACGCAGGCCCTCACCCTCATCGCCGGAGAGCTGGACCGCGCTGCGGCGCCGTGCGTCACGTCCAGTTTCCAGGCCGAGGGGGTCGTGCTGGTGCACATGCTGCGCCGCCACCGCCCCGACATCCCGGTGCTTTTCGTCGACACCGTGCATCACTTCGCGGAGACCTCCCGCTACCGGGACGCGATGGCGGCCGCGTGGGGTCTGAATCTCGTGGTCCTGCGCGCGGGGGATCCGGCTCCGGGTCTGTGGCGCGAGAGCACCCAGGCCTGCTGCGGCCGGCACAAGGTCGAGCCGTTGTTCGCGGCACTCCGCCAGTACGACACCTGGTTCACTGGACTGCGCCGCGACCAGTCGCCGTCGAGGGCGAATCTCGGGACAGTGGAACCCTTCGCGCCCGGCGACGGCCTGGTGCTGCGCAAGGTGAGCCCGCTCGCGCACTGGACGACCGCGGACGTCCGGCGCTACGCCAAGGCGCATGACATTCCGCTGCTGCCGCTCTACGACCGCGGCTACACGAGCATCGGCTGCGAGCCGTGCACCTCGGTCCCGCTCGATCCCGCCAACCAGCGCTCGGGGCGCTGGGGCGGGCAGAAGCTCGAGTGCGGGATCCATATCCAGCCGGTGCTTCAGGGGAAGGCCCAATCATGACGCTGCTTCCGCTCTTTCTGAAACTCGAAGGACGCCGCGTGCTGGTGGTCGGCGACGATGCCGTCGCGGAAGCCAAGCGCGACATGCTGGCCGGCGCCGGCGCGGACGTGACGGTCGTCGCACCCGCCCGCTTTCAGCCCTCGGACCTCGACGGCGTCTGGCTGGTCGTCGCCGCCGCGCCGCCGGACGTCAATCGCGCGGTGGCGGCCGCGGCCGAGGCGCGGCAGGTCTTCGTGAACGCGGCCGACGATCCGCCGAACGCATCGGCGTACCTGGGCGGCGTCATCCGGCGGGCGGGCGTCACCGTGGCCGTCTCTACCGCCGGCGCGGCGCCGGCCCTCGCAGGGTTGCTTCGCGAAGGTCTCGACGCGCTCCTGCCGCAGGACCTCGATCGTTGGACCGCCTGCGCGGAGGATCTGCGGCGCTCGTGGAAGGCGGACGGCGTGCCGATGGCCGAACGGCGCCCGAAACTCGCGGCGGCCTTGAAGGAGCTCTATCCATGACGACTGGCTTTGTCTCGCTCGTCGGCGCCGGACCCGGCGATCCGGGGCTGCTCACCCGCGCGGCGCTCCATCGGATGCGGCGGGCGGATCTCGTTCTCTACGACGCGCTGGTCGCGGACGACATCATCGCCTTGGCGCGGCGCGCCCGGCGGTTCTCCGTGGGCAAGCGCGCCG
>JANPCT010000415.1:0-1916 GCA_031431095.1 Acidobacteriota bacterium
ACGGATCGCAGCGCGCCGCGCTCCAGCAGGCGCTGACGTCGCTCAATCGCACCGATCTCCCCGCGCCCACCGCGCAGCAGCGCGTGTCGCACACGATGGCAACGTTCAAGTGCGGCGTCTGTCACGTGCGTGATGGCGCCGGCGGCGTCACGCCGGCGCGAGATGCGTTCTTCACCTCGAACGGCGAGGATCTTGGCGATGAGGGCCGCTTGCCGCCTCGGCTCGATGGCGTGGGCGACCGGCTGCGTCCCACGTGGCTCCACCGTGTGCTGACCGCGGGCGCCAGCGTGCGGCCGTATCTCGACACGCGGATGCCACAGTTCGGCGCCGCGAACGTCGGGCATCTCACGGACTTGTTCGTCGCGCTCGACCGCCGCGCCGAGCCGGTTGGGTCCACGCCCGACGCTCGCACCGTCCAGGTCGAAGCCGGCCGGGCGATCGCCGGCACGGACGGACTCTCGTGCATTGGGTGCCATCGCTTCAATCGCCAGCCGGCACAGACGCTCAGCGTCATCGACCTCGCGACGACGACCGCGCGGCTGAATCAGGATTGGTTCAACCGGTTTCTGCTCGATCCGAGCCGGACGCATCCGAACACCCGCATGCCCGCGTTCTGGCCGCGTGGCGTCAGTTCGCTGCCGTCCGTGCTTGGCGGCGACACCGAACGCCAGCATGCCGCGCTCTGGACATATCTGTCAGACGGGCCACGCGCCAGATTCCCCGAAGGTCTGAACCGCACGAACGTGGAGCTCATCGTGGGCGGCGAGCCGGTGGTGTATCGCGGCAAATTGTGGGAGGCGGGCTTTCGCGCCATCGCCGTCGGCTATCCGGGGCAGCTCAACGCCGCTTTCGACGCCGAGGAGATGCGGCTCGCGCTCTTGTGGCGGGGGCGCTTTCTCAACGCAGGCCCCCACTGGACCGTTCAGGGCATGGGGCAGATTCGTCCGCTCGAAAGCAACCTCGTGGTGTTTCCCCACGGCCCCGCGCTTGCTGCGCTCTCGTTTGCGAACGCTCCCGGGCCGGCCGCGGCCGGCAGGCCCGCGGAGCTGCAGTTCCGCGGCACTCAACTGGACGCGCAGAAACGCCCGACGCTGCTCTACTCGTTCCGCGGCGTGAGTGTGGAAGACTTCATGAGCCCCGTGGAGACGGGCCTGCGCCGGACACTGACCCTGAGCGGCCCGCTACCGGACGGCGTGTATTTCCGCGTCGCTGCCGGAAGGATTACGCCGGTGCGCGAGGACACCTGGCGCTTTGATGGCGCGCTGACGATCCGTGTCACCGGCGAGAAGGCGTTCATGCGCGGCACGGGTGACCGGCGGGAACTGCTCGTCCCCATGCGGTTTGCGTTGGGTTCCCGGCAGGTGGAGATCGAATATGTCTGGTAAGGCGGCCATTGTCATTCGACTCGCCCTCGCCGTGGCGGTGGCGATCTGTTGGTCGTTCAGCAGCGACGCACGCGAGGACCAATGGGTCAGCTACAAGGGTGGCGCCGGACCAGGCAAGGGAAAGAAGATCGTCTTCGTCACGGGCGACGAGGAGTACCGGTCGGAGGAATCCATGCCGGCGATGGCCAGGATCCTCGCCCAGCGACACGGCTTCCGGACCGTCGTGCTGTTCGCGATCAACCGCGACACCGGCGAGATCGATCCGACGGTCGCCGACAACATCCCGGGACTCGACGAACTGAAAGACGCCGACCTGATGGTGGTCTTCACCAGGTTCAGGCACCTGCCGGAAGACCAGATGGCCAAGTTCGTGGACTACGTGAACTCCGGCCGGCCGGTCATTGGCATCCGCACGGCGACCCACGCGTTCGCCTACGACAAGTTCCAGGGTGAGAAGTTCTCCGAGTGGGCCTGGCGTGGTCCGCACCCGGATTTCAAGGGAGGCTTCGGCCGGCAGGTCCTCGGCGAAAC
>JANPCT010000416.1:0-3485 GCA_031431095.1 Acidobacteriota bacterium
GTCGCCGCCGGTGTGGATGGCGTCTTCATGGAAGTGCACCAGGATCCCGGCCGCGCCCGGAGCGACGCGCAGAACGCCCTGAAGCTGGACCTGCTGCCCGCCCTCCTCGACAAGCTCGCCCAGATTCACGCGATCAGGAACCCGTCCGCGGTGGCCAGGTGAGCGAGCGAGCCACGCGAGCGAGCCACGCGGACGGCCCGCCTTCGCGCCGGACGCGCGGCGGCGCGTCCGGCGAAGCTTCAGCGGAGGCGGGAGCGGAGCACGGGGCCCCCGCGAGTGAGCGTGTCGGGGCGGCGGGCGGGGCGAAGCCCCCTGGAACAGAATTGGAACTCGCCCGCAAGGTACTGCGCATCGAGGCTGCCGCGATTCTGGGGCTGGTGGATCGCCTGAACGGCGACTTCGAGCGCGCGCTGCAGCTGCTGTTCGAGTGCCGCGGCCGCGTCATCGTCACCGGCATGGGCAAGTCGGGCATCATCTGCCGGAAGATCGCGGCGACATTGTCGAGCACCGGGACGTCCGCCTTCTTCCTGCATCCAGCGGAAGCCATCCACGGCGACCTCGGCGCAATCCGCGAGGACGACATCGTCCTGGCACTGTCGCACAGCGGCGAGACCGAAGAACTGGTCCGCCTGATGGAGTCGATCCGCCGCATCGGCGCGCGAGTCATCACCATCACGGGATCGTCGGGCTCCACGCTCGCCAGGGGGGCTGACGTCACGCTCGACTGCGGCATTGCGGAAGAGGCGTGCCCGATGAACCTGGTGCCGACCGCCAGCACCACGGCGGCCCTCGCACTCGGCGACGCCCTGGCGATGACGCTGCTGGTGCGAAAGGGCTTCCGCGAGGAACAGTTCGCGTCGCTGCATCCCGGCGGAAAGCTCGGACACAAGCTGATGAGCGTCGGCGGCCTCATGCACGGCGGCGAGGCCGCTCCGACGGTGCGCCTCTCGTCGACCATGGCCGACGTCATCCACGAGATGTCGAGCAAACGGCTCGGCATGACATGCGTGGTGGGCGCCGAAGGGACGCTGGCCGGTGTCTTTACCGACGGCGACCTGCGCCGCCTGATGATGACGCGGCCGCCCAACGCGGTGTTCGCGCTGACCGCAGGCGAAGCGATGACGCCCAATCCCCTGACCATCAGCCGTGGCATGCTCGCGGTCGAGGCGCTGCGCGTCATGGAGACGCACAAAATCACGTCCGTCGTGGTGGTGGACGAACACAGCGTCGTCGAAGGAGTGGTGCACCTGCACGACCTCTGGCGCACGCAGATGTTCTAGGCCGAGTCCTGATGGACACCTCTTCGCTCCTCTTCGTCGCGCTGGTCGCGCTGCTGATCGGGCTCGCCGTCGGCAAGGCATGGGAGCGCTACAAGCTCCAGGACGGTGTGTGGACGGATCGCCGCCGGGCGCGCGAGTCGCCCCACTACATGCTCGGCCTGAACTTCCTGGTCGCGAACCAGATCGATCAGGCGATCGACGAACTGTCGAAAGCGGCGCAGGCCGCCGGGGATCCGCTGGAGATCCGGCTCATTCTGGGAAATCTCTACCGCGAGAAAGGCCAGGTGGGCCGCGCGATCCAGGAACATCAGGCGCTCCTCCAGCGGCCGAGCCTTCGCAAGCTGGAACATGCCAACGTGCTGCTCTGCCTCGGCCTGGACTACCGCGGCGGTGGTTTCGTGGACCGGGCGATCGACGCATTCAAGGAAGTGCTGAAGCTCGATCCCGAGAACCGTTACGCGCTCTCGAACCTGGAGAAGCTGTATGAAGACCAGCACCAGTGGACCGAAGCGTACGCGATGCGGCAGAAGCTGGCGGCACTTCCGGCGGCCTCTGGCGGCGAGCCCGACTCTCCCCGCCACAACGAGATTCTCGCCTTCCTCGAAAACGAGTTCGGACAGGCCGCGCTCCGCGGCACGAACTACCGCGAAGCGGCGCGGCGGTTCGAAGCCGCGATCGAACGCGACGCGCGCAACGCCCCCGCGCACCTGAGCCTCGGCGACGTCCGCATGCTCGAGGGGAAGCCGGCGGACGCGGTGGCGGTCTGGGAACGCATGGTCGAAGCGTCACCCGAGCGCGCCTACCTGGCCTTCTCGCGTCTGGAAAACGCCTACGCCACGACCGGCAGCCCCGCGGGCTACGCGGCGTTGTGCCAGAAGCTGATTACCGCGAACCCGCAGGACTGGCGCGCCCGCCTCGCGCTCGCCCGGCATTTCGCCGCCCGCGGCCATCAACCCGCAGCGCTCGAGCTGCTTTTCGAAGCGGTGGTGCGCCACCCGCACGCGCTCACGCTGCACCAGGCCATCTGGCAGACGCTCTCCGCCCTGCACCTGCCCCCGGCGCTCGTCGGCCGCTACGAGGAGCTGACCCGCGACGCCATCTTCTACCTCGATCCCCACGTCTGCCTTCGCTGCCGCTACCGCAGCACCGAGCTGCTCTGGCAGTGCCCGCATTGCCACGAGTGGAACACCTTCGTCGAAGAGCGCATCGCCCCGGCGAAGGAAGCCGCGGAGAGCTGACGCGGCTGTCTTCTCACTCGAAGGAGGCGAAGGAACACGAAGGAGGCGAAGGGGCTCGCGTTGTTTTTCGAAGGGGTCGAAGGAGCGGGGGGCTCTCACTCGAAGGAGTCGAAGGGGCGGGTTCCCTCGCGTGAAGAGAGAAAGAAAAAAGATCGGTTTGCTCGCTCTCGTCGCACGCGTGAATCAGTTGGCGGTGCGGAGCAGATCGTAGATCTCCGCCACCTGGCGGTCGGTCTCGGCGAAGCCCCGATCGGTCCAGATGACCCGGCCGGCGCGTTTGACTTTCTCCGCGATCGGCCACTGGGCGGCGAGGCGGGCGCGTGCTTCTGCGTCCGACAGGGCGTCTCGCGCCATGACGCGGCGGACCTGCTCCTCCGGCGCGCAGGCCGCGACGATGACTTCGTCGAAATCGTGGTTATGGCCGGTCTCGAACACGAGCGGGATGTCCGCCAGGGCGAACCTGGTGCCGGCCGGACGGTTGGCGAACCATTCGCGGATGTGCCGGTAGACTTCCGGATGGATGATCGCCTCGAGCGCGGCGCGCGCCCTCGCGTCGCCGAACACGATCCGTCCGAGCGCCGGGCGATCGAGTGCGCCGCCGGCGGAAAGAATCGAGGGTCCGAACCGCGCCGCAATCGCCGCCAGCCCCGGGGTTCCCGGCGCGACAGCATCCCGCGCCAGCACGTCGGCGTCGATTGTCGCAACGCCATGCCCGGTGAAACGCTGCAGGCAGTAGGACTTCCCCGTCCCGATCCCTCCCGTCAGCGCAACCCGTAGCACAGCCTGCCTTCTACCTTTGGCCTTCTGCCTTGGCAGTGACGCCGGTCGTACTGCCTCCTACGCTGCCCGTCTCTTCGGCCTGACGGCCTTCGGTCTCACCGGCCTCGGTCTTACGTCCTTCTGTCTTACGAGCTTCCACGACGGCCGCGCCTTCCACGTTGGCCGCCCGCGCTCCCGTCGCGTACCT
>JANPCT010000417.1:0-2436 GCA_031431095.1 Acidobacteriota bacterium
GCGGTGGGCGCGGCGAGACGGGCTACTTGAAGAGCAGCGTGTCGGGATGCTGCGCGACCCAGCCGAACCAGAACGCACGATGGGCGGGGACGCGCGCCAGGCGCTCTCCGGTCTCGCTCACCAGCGCGTCGGGCAGCGTCCGCCAGCGCCGGCCGTCCGTGTCGCGAATCCCGCCGTCCGCGCGTTGTGGCGCGAACGAGTGGGTGCCGCGCTCGTAGACCGCATTCGCGCCGCCCGGCGAGGTGACAACGACGAAGCGCCGACCGGCCGCATCGAAGGGGTAGACGGGTTCGCGCCGCAGCCGCTCCACGGAGATGGCGACCGCCCTGGCATCGTTTCCGAGGAGCTCTGAGCGCAGCACCAGCACTTCCGCCTTGTTCTTCAGCCGCGTATCGTTCGTCGGCACCTCGAACATCAGACGATCGGTGGCAAAGTAGTCGCGATACGCCGCCCCCTCCGCGTAGTCACGCTCGTAGCCCGTCTCCAACGACAAGACCGTGGTCGACGGATGGTCGCGCCTCCACTCACCCCAGGTCGTCGTGACCACGGAGAGGAAGGCCAACCGCAGGCCGCTGCCGGCGAGCGGCCCCACGACCGGCCTCCCCTCGAGCGCCGACCAGAGACTTCGTGTCTCCTCGTCGAACATCAGCTTGTTCGAGCGGTACAAGAGGCCGCTCGTCCCGAACGTGAAGTGGCGGCCACCGGCTCCGCTCTCATAAGGGATCACCGTGCCGCACAACGTGCAGTAGACGATCGTGAGATCGATCCCCCCAACCCGGTCGACGGCCATCTCGTGCCAGGCAAGAATCCGCTTCGGGTACGCGCGCGATTCGCCGTTGACGAGAATCCCGAACACAAGGTGGCCATCGCGCAGCCAGCCGGCCTGAGCCGCCGGAATCGTCTTGGGCGACCGCAGCGGCGGGATGCCGTTGACGGGGACGCCTCCCCAGTCGATCTCGTCGAGCCGAATGTCGGCCTTCACACCCGGCGGAAAAAACGCCCGGAACCGCGGGTCGATCCGCGCATAGAGCTCGGCCTTGAACGCGGGGTAGTCGGGGTGAGGCGCGTTTGGCAGCGCCCACAGCCACCGCCGCCAGGCGCGCAAGTCATCGCCGAATCGTTGTCCGGTCTGCCGCTCGAGGAAGATCGTGAGCCGGCGCCGGACGTCGGCGCCGGTGGGCTGTCGCGAGACCGGAGGAACGTCGCCCCGTCGTGAGAGCGCATCCGCTCGGCCCACAGCCGCACCATCGTCAATGCCAATCGACGGCTCGTCCGGCTCATGTCGCGTTCGTGGGGAGGGCAGAAAGCGCGCGACATCGACGATCATGGCGGCATAGCTGTCCTGCCACCGGACGGCGATGACGTCAAGCGCCGCCTGCGCCTGACGCCGATCAGATCCTCCCGCGGCCAAAAACGCCTGCCAGGGGGGCGGTTCGGGGCGGGCGTTCTGCGAGCGTGCGACTCCGAGCCCGCCGAGCACGAACAGCGTCGCCGCAAGCATCAGCCGCCGTCGATCCATGACCTTCCTCCGTTCGGATAGCGTCGGTCACACGAACGTCGCGATGTCCTCCAGGGCCTTCTTCGTGATCGCGGGGCCTGTCGCGCCGTCGGCCGGATAGCCGACGACGAGAATCAGGAACGGCCGTTCGTGCACGGGACGCTTCAGGATGCCGTTCAGGAACCCCATCGGGCTGGGCGTGTGCGTGAGCGAGGCGAGCCCTGCATGGTGGACCGCGGCGATCAGCAGACCGGTTGCGATGCCCACCGATTCCTGTGCGTAGTAGTGCTTGACCTTCCTCCCGTCATCACGAACGGCATAGGACTGCGCGAAGATCGCGATAAGGTAGGGCGCGCTCTCGAGAAACGCCTTGTGTTCGTCGGTTCCCAGGGGCGCCAGCGCGTCCAGCCACTCCGGCGGGGCCTTGTGGTGATAGAACTCGTGTTCCTCTTGCTCCGCCTGCGCGCGTATTCGCTGCTTGACCTCGGGGTCGCCCACGACGACGAAGTGCCAGGGCTGGAGATTGGCACCGCTCGGTGCAGTCCCCGCGGCGCGCAGACAGTCTTCGATCACCTCGCGCGGCACGGGCCTTGGCGAGAACTCGCGTACCGTTCGCCGTCGCGCAAGGTCGCGACAGAACCACGCGGCGCGTTGCCGCATCTCATCGACGGGATACTCCTCATACGCCGGAAGCGCAATGAACGTCGGGTGCTGCCGCTGCGCTCGAGGCTCGTTCATGCGATTCCACCTCCACGGCGCGTCAGAGCGCGCGGCTCGGGTCAGGCGCCGACCATTCAGCCTTGGCGCCGCTGCCGCCGACGCGCCACGGTACCACGACGCGCCGTGACGAGATCGGCCGATGATCCCGTGTGCCGATCTGGTATCAATCAGGCGCCGGCGAGAGCGCGCGAGACCGGGCCCCCGATCGCCGTCGCGAC
>JANPCT010000418.1:0-5599 GCA_031431095.1 Acidobacteriota bacterium
GAAGCTCGAGCCTGGCATGTGCTTCAGCGACGAACCGATGATCGCCATCTACGGGGAGTTCGGGATTCGACTGGAAGACTGCCTCCACATCACGCCCGACGGTCCCCGGTTCTTCACCCGGCCGAGCGTAGCGATCGACCAGCCGTTCGCGTAAAAACGAACGCCGCCGCGGGGTACGCGACGGCGTCGTTAGGCTTTAGGCTCGAGGCGTTGGGCTTCAGGGTGGCTTTAGACTCCGGGGTTTCCGAAGCCTAAAGCCTGAAGCGTGTCTAAAACAGATACCGCAGACTGAGCTGAATGTCGCGACGATTCCCGTCCTTGCTGGTGATCCGGCCGAAGGTGGCGCTCGTCGGATTGGAGTCGGCGCCGTTCCAGTTCGGGTGGTTCGGGAAGTTGAAGATCTCCGCCCGGAACTGGAGGCTATGGGTTGCGCGCAGGCTCACGTTCTTGAACAGAGCGATGTCCCACTGATACTCGCCGGGATTGTAGATCTGGTTGCGCGGGGCGTTGCCGAACGTGCCGTTGGCCGGTCGGGCGAACGCCGCGGGGCTGAACCAGTAGTTCGTGTCCGCCGTCGCCCCGGCTGAGAACTGGCCGTTGGCCCCGTTCATCGGATCTCCCACCTGGTTGAACGGCTGCTGGAAGTTGTCGCCGACCCCGGCGATGTCGTCGCCTCGGGTCGCCCACAGCGGCGTGCCGGTCCGCATGAACGTGGAACCGGTGAGCTGCCAGCCGCCGAGCGTCCGGCCCAGGATCGAGTTCTGGTCCTTGAAGAACGGCAGGTTGTAGATGTAATAGAAGTTGAAGACGTGACGGCGATCGAAGCTCGAGTTCCCCTGATAGCCGGAGTCGTCGAAGCTGTTGAAGAGCACGTTGCGCTTGTCGCTGGCGTTGTCGGTGGAGTGCCCGAGTGTGTAAGCCGCGCCGAACTTGAAGCCGTTCTTGAATCGGCGGTCCAACCCGAGCTGCAGGCTGTTGTACTCCGAGTGGCCGGTATTCTCCGACTCCCGGATGACGCCGTAGCCCTTGTAGGGGCGCAGCGCATCGCGGTTGATCCCGGGGTTCGCCTGAAGGGTGCCGGCCGGGAGCTGGTTGATGTTGCGCTCGCGCTGGAGGTTCCGCCCCTGGCGGCCGACGTAGGCCGCGTCGAGGACGAACCCGAGCGGCAGCTCGCGCTGCGCGCCGACCGAGTAGGTGTACGCAGTCGGGTGCTTGAATACCGGATCGATCATCGTCATGCCCAGCGGGAAGGCCGCGGCGCCGCCGCCCGCGCCCGGGTTGTCGGCCGAGCCGTTGCTGACGCTGACCTGCGGCTGGAACGGGGGGTTGCCGCCGAGCAGCAGCGAGTCGTTCAAGGTGACGCGATTGTGGAACACGCCGGCGCTCACCTTGAAGACCGTCTTGTCGTTCCACGCGTAGGCGGCGCCGAGGCGGGGCTCGAAGACGTTCTTGTGCGTCTTCGCGAAGCCGCGCGGCGCGCCCACGAAGAGGGCTTTCACCACCGGGTCGTTGTAGACCGCGAGACTGCTCGCCGAGCTCGGAAAGCCGGTTCCCGGCAGGATGATGCCGTTGTATCGGGGGCCGCTGAGGATCCGCCCGGTCGCGGGGTCCAAGACCGCCTGGTTTCGGGTGTCGTAGCGGTTCGGATCGAAAGTCGCGATGTTGTTCGTCGTCGAGTACCAGGGCGGCCACAGCACGTAGCGCAAGCCGCCTTCAACGGTCAGCTTGCCCGTCGGCTTCCACGAGTCCTGCACGAACATGTCGCTCGCCAGCGCGCGCCACTTGGTGAGCGCCCGCTGGCCGATCTCCGCGTAGTTGACAAACAAGCCGAGCGCCGCGTCGGACATGCCGGTGCCCGACCGCGCGCTCCCGCTGTTGCGGAACTCGAAACGGCCGTTCTGGTTGTTGGTGCTGCCAGGGATGGGCTGCACGTTGATCTGGTCGAAATCGTCTTCGCCCGAGTACTCGAACGAAATCCCGCCCTTGACCGTATGCCGGCTCTTCACCCATGTCGTCGTGTTGGCGAACGTGTGGATCGGGCCGCGCGAAAAGGCCGGGTAGGGCCCTCCGTCGATCTCGGACAGGCCGTCGATCGAGATGGTCGGGATCTTGTCGGCGATCTCCTTGTTCTGCGGGAACAGGTAGGGGTAGGTGATCCCGTACTTGCTGCGCTTATAGAGATCGCTCTCCAGGACGTTGATGAACACCTCGTCGAGGCCGTAGGTGTAAGTCGCTTCGTTGACGAGGCTGTTCCGGATCGTGCTCGTCCAGCTCGCCGTCTGCGTGGTGTTGGGACGGTCCCAGTCGGTGCGCGCGTAATTGAACGCGCCTCTGAACGCGTCGTTCGCCACCCAGTTGTACTTGCCGTAGCGATACGTGAACTGATTGGCGGCGCTCAACCGGTAATCGAGTCTGATGTTGTCTTTGCGCTGATCCTGCGGGTTCGGGCTGTTGAGGATGGCGTTGTTCGAGCCCAACTGGAACCCCGGGGTCGGCAGCGGATACGCCTTGAGAAAGGCGACGCCATTGGGGCTCAGCCTGTTGGCCGGAATGATGTTGCCCGGAAACGGCTGTCCCGTCAGCGGATCGCGGATGATCTGCGGCGACGAGAAGAACGTGTTGGCCACCAGCAGCTCGCTGAAGTCGCCCGCGCGCATTCTTTCGGTCGGCACCGTCACGGTGTTGGTTTGCACCGCCAGGAAATTCACCCACTCCTGCGCCGCGAAGAAGAACAGCTTGTCCTTCATGATCGGGCCGCCAAGAGAGTAGCCGTACTGCTTGTAATCGAAGGGCGCCGGCCCTTTATTCTCAATCGCGTTCGGACTGCGGTTGCGCCCCCAGGTGTTCGCCTGCAGCTTGTCGTCACGATAGAACAGAGAACCGCTGCCGCTGAACCGGTTGCCGCCGCTCTTGGTGACCATGCGAATCTGGCCGCCGCTGGCCCGGCCGTACTCCGGCATGTAGTTGCCCGTCAGCACCTGAACTTCCTGGAGCGCGTCTACGTTCTGGACGCCGACGATGGCACCGGAAGACCGAGTGCGGATCGCGGTGGCGCCGTCCACCGTGATGTTGTTCTCGTCGCCGCGGCTGCCGTTGATGCTGAAGCCGCCGTTACCGAGGTTCGAGAAGCCGTAGTTGTTGAAGGAGCCGCCGATGACGCCGGGCTTGAGGCCAACGACGCCAATGGGGTTGCGTCCGGAGAATGAAAGTTGCTCGAGGTCTTTGGACTCGATCGTCTTGCGCAGGGCGACGTCGGTCTGCAGCTTGGGCGACTCGGCGGTCACCGTGACGCTCTCCGTTATAGCCCCGGTCTCGAGCGAAAAATCGAGCGCGAGCGAACCGGCGGCGTCGAGGATGACCTCCTGCCGAAGTGATTTCTTGAAGCCCTGGAGCTCGGCCGAGACGTCGTAGCGCCCCGGCGGCAGGTTCGGGAACGTGAAGAACCCGGTGCTGTCAGTCACCGCGACGGAAGAAGTCTGTGTCTGGCGGTTGGTCGCGGTGATCGTCGCGCCTGGAACGGCGCCCGCCGAGGCGTCCTTGACGCGGCCCGAAAGCTGCGCTCTATCGAACTGAGCCGCGGCCGGGGCTGCGATCAACAGTGCGCAGGCCACGAACAGGCAGGACCGCAGGGTCCACGAGGAACTACTTATCATCAAAGCCCTCCCAAGCCGGAATGACATGGAAACTATTTCTGAAACCGATTGCAGCGAGGCTACGTCCGCACGGGCCGCCTGTCAAGGGGCCGACGATGAGACGGAGGTAAAATATGGGGTGTCGTTCGAAAAGCTGGTCGAACTGAGGATCCGCGAGGCCATGGACACCGGACCGCCCTCCTAACGCCGGCGCCGCGATCGACTCTGACAGTTACCTTACCCCCGCCGCCGCTCGGACGCCCGGCAGGCCGGTGCCTATCCCGTTTTGCTCGGAGCGGATGACACCCCCGCCGAAACGGCAGTGCGCGCGACTCAGGTCAGCGTCGTCCGGGACCTGCCAGGCGTATCAGGGGGTGAGCCACTTGCGGAAAAAGCCGTCCACCCGCGTCCAGGCGTCCCGCAGCACGTGCTCGCGCGTGAAGTAGTGGAATTCGCCGGGGTACGTCATGAACTCGACGAGCGGCCCCTTCCCTGCTTTCAAGGCCGCGTCGATCAGGCGCACCGAGTGCAGGTACGGCACGTTGACGTCCGCTGTGCCGTGCAGCACCAGCAGCGGGCGCGCCAGTCGATCGATGTGCGACACGGGCGAGGCCTGTGCGTATACCTTGGGGTTCTGCTCGGGCGTGCCGATGCGGCTGCCGGTCCAGCCGCCGTGATACGGGTCCTCGTAGTACATCGCGTAATCAGCGACGCCCGCCACGTCGACCGCGGCGCGGAACGTCGTCGGCCGCTCGGTGACGGCGAGCAGCGAGAAAAAGCCGCCGTAACTCAATCCCCAGATGCCGACGCGCTCGCTATCGACGTACGGCAGAGTCGTCAGGTAGTCGGCGCTCATCGCCGCATCCTTGAAGTCGTTGCCGCCGACATCCATGTACACCCCCTCGCGCCAGGCCGAACCGTAACCGATGCTGCCGCGGTAGTCCGGTGCGAGGACGACGTACCCCTGCTGCAGGAGGTACTGATGGAAGCTGTAGTAGACGGCGTAGTTCCGCTGCACGTGCCAGCCGTCGTAGTTCTGATTGACCCCGTCCCCATGCACCCACACCACGGCCGGATGCTTCTTCGTCCGATCGAGATTCTTCGGCACGAACAGGTACGCCGGCACCGGCTTGCCGTCGGGACCCGGATAGTGCACGAGTTGCGGCTCGACCAGCGACGACTTGTCAATGGATGCGGGCATCGAATCGGTCAGGCGAATCGGGGCCGCACCTGGCCGGGAGACGTCAACCACATACAGGTCGGCCGAGTTCTGCGGATCGGTGTGCTGATACACGAGCATCCGGCTATCGGGCGACCACTGCCCGTCGATGTTCGTACCCCGTCCCCTGGTCACGGCAACGACGGCGGCGCGCGCCGGATCGACCCCCACCGTCACGACGTGGAGTTGACGGTTACCGGGGTTCGCGCCCTCGTTCGAGTCAAACGCGATTCGCGTACTGTCAGGAGACCACGATGGCCGCCAGGCTTCGAACGTCCCTTTCGTAATCTGGACCGGCGCCCCGCCTGCTGACGAGGCTACGTACAGGTGATCCCATCCGTCACGGTCGCTCAGGAGCGAAACCCACTTGCCGTCAGGCGAGGCTTGCGATCCGCCGCGCGCGTCGCCGGTCATGCTCCAGAACGTGTCCTTGATGTCTTCGTGCAGGAGCCTGGGTTCCCCACCGGCGACCGATCCGATCGAGACACTGCGGCGCTTGAAGTCGGCCGTCTGTCGATCGACGAGAAACCGTGTCGAGTCGAGCCAGCGGTTGCCGCCGCGCCCGCCGAACCCGCCCGCGCCGCCTGTCGAGTACTTGAGTGGCGTGCCTCCACTCACCGGAAGCACCCACGTGTCCGCCGGGGCGCCGGCGACCCGCTCGGTGACGGTGTAGATGATCTTGGCCCCTGAATAATCAGGGGTCTGTTCGTGACGCTTCGTTTCGCCACGGCCGGCGCCCGACAGCGCC
>JANPCT010000419.1:0-2348 GCA_031431095.1 Acidobacteriota bacterium
TCGAGAACGTCGCCTTCGTGCCGCGCGTCCTCGGCATGGCGCCGACGCAGCAGCAGCGCCGCACGTTCCAGGTGCTGAAGTGGGTCGGGCTGCAGCACCGTATGAACGCCTATCCAATGGAGCTGTCGGGCGGGGAACAGCAGCGCATCGCGATCGCGCGCGCGCTCGTCAACGACCCGGTCATCATTCTCGCCGACGAACCGACCGGCAATCTCGATCCGGATTTATCCCTCGAGATCATGAACCTGTTCCGCGAGATCAACGCGCGCGGCACGACCGTGCTCGTGGCGACGCACGACCGGGAGCTGATTCGCCGTGTCGGCCGCCGCACGCTGTCGCTCGATCACGGCAGTGTCGTGGAGGCTACGTAGGTGCGCGCGCTTCAGTACTTCTTCGGCGAGGCAGTCGAGAGCCTCTGGCGCACTCGCAAGGCCGCGCTGCTCTCCATCCTCACCATTGGCGCCGGCTTGTTCGTGCTCGGCTTCCTCCTGATGGTCAACGCCAACGTCGATCGCATCGTCGGGCGGTGGAGCGACGCGGCGGAGCTCGCGGTGTATCTGCGGGACGATGCCAGGCCGGATCAACTCTCGACGATCAACGAAATGCTGACGAAGAGCGGGCTCGCGGCCTCGGTCCAGTACTTCTCCAGGGACGACGCCCGCCGCGAGTTCGCGCGGGACTTTCCCGATCTGGCGTCCGCCGCCAGCGGGCTCGAGCGCAACCCGTTTCCCGCGTCGTTTGCAGTGCGGCTGAATCCCGCGGCGCAATCGTCGTCGGAGGCGGTGGACAACATGGCTTCGACGCTGAACGGCGTCGCCGGCGTTGCGGACGTCCGCTACGACCGCACCTGGCTGACGCGGCTCAATGCCACTATCCGGGTCATCCGCGGCGCCGGCCTCGTCATCGTGCTGCTGATGGCGTTCGCGAGCGCACTGACCGTTGCCAACGTCGTCCGCCTCGCGGCGCTGGCGCGGCGTGCCGAGATCGAGATCATGCAGCTCGTGGGGGCGCCTGTTGCTTATATCCGCGGGCCGTTCATCGCCGAAGGTGTCATCCAGGGAGGTGCGGGGGCCGTCTTCGCCATCCTCCTGCTGCTCGCCACCTTCGCGGTCATCCGGGCACGGTTCGGGACCGTCATGGCCGAAGCCTTGGGACTCGCCGGTGTCGCCTTCGTGCCGGCGCAGGTGCTGCTGCTGATGGTCGTCGGGGGTATGGTGCTCGGCTGCCTCGGCGGTTTTGCGGTCGCCAGGGGCGTGAAATGACCGGCCGTCACATCACGTTGACAGACCCGGCGGCGCCCGTCTAGACTCGATCCATTCGTACCCCGAATATGTCCCAGGCGAGGAGTCGCATGGCACGCTTAGTCCCGGTCAGGATTTCGAGCGCACCTGTTCCGATGGCCGACTTCTATCGGGAAGAGTTCCTCAAGCACCGGCGCTGTCTGGCGCGGCAGCGCGAGTATTACTCCGAACAGGCCATCACCGAAGCCGACGCCGCCATCGCGGCCGTTCTCAATCGTCTCGAGTTCCTCTGTGCCAAAGACGATGTCGATCAGCTGATGAGCGGCCTGCTCCGTAAGTTCGACCGGCTCACCGGCCTGTCCGCGTGGTCCGACCCCGCCAAGCTTCACTGAACAGCATCCCGGATTCCGAATCGCTCTATCGAGGGCGCGCCGATGTGCGCGCGATCCTCGATGGGGCGCTGCGCGCATGTGAGCCCGTGCGCCTCATGGCACGCGCCTTCGCGGCGCATCCGGTGCCGCTCGACGTTCCCGTGGTTCTGTGCGCAGCCGGTAAGGCGGCTCGGCCGATGGCTCACGCCTTCAACGGCCTGTACGCGGGACGGATCAGGGAGGTGCATCTGGCCACCGGCGCGCACCCTGTGCCCGATGCGGCAAGCGTCGAATCCGGAACGCGCGCGCTCGAGCTGGCAAGACAATGCCGCGGCAGAGGGGACCGGTTCGTCCTGCTGCTGTCGGGTGGCGCGTCGTCGATGCTTGCCATCCCCGCAGACGGCGTGTCACTCGCCGACAAATGCGAGCTGTCGCGGCAGCTCTTGCGCAGCGGCCTCGCAATTGGCGCGATGAACGCGATTCGCAAGCACGTGTCCGCGATCAAGGGCGGCCAGCTCGCCGCGGCGTCGGCCCGCTCGACCACCTTCGCGCTGTCAGATGTCCACGCGCCCCTGGAAGACGATCCGTCGGTCATCGGGTCGGGCCCCACCGTGGCGGACCCGACAACCTTTGCTGACGCGTTGGATGCGTTGGGCGAAGCGGGGCTGATCGACTGCGTGCCCGGATCTGTCCTCGGACGGCTGCGCCTCGGCGTTCGCGGCGACGCGGCTGAAAC
>JANPCT010000420.1:0-4271 GCA_031431095.1 Acidobacteriota bacterium
GCAATCGCAATGCGCATGGCGGTTTCTTGCAAGCCTCGCAGACTAGTAGGTCCCGGCTTATACGCCGACCTTGTTAAACCAGACCAGCATTCACGGCGGCAGTTTACAGATATTTACAATAGGTCTTCGCAAGCTGTGCCATGGTGCCCTCTTTGTAAGCTACCCGCGGGCCGCCGAAAAGCCGCCGCGAGGCCACCGCCCGCGGCGGGGGACGGGCCATTTATCGGCTGCCTTTCATCGCGCTATCATCCGGAGCACCGATGCCCCTCTACGACTACCAGTGCCGCGACTGCCATCACGCGTTCGAAGCGCTCGTGCGCCCTCCCACCGCGCCAGCCTGCCCCGAGTGTGCGAGCAGCGACCTCGAGCGAATGGTCTCCAGTTGCGCTTTTGCGGTGCGGTCCGGCGGCCTCAGCAACGCGGCACGCCGCGCCGTACAGAAACAACAGGCCGGTCAGCGCCGCGATCACGCGGCCTATCAGCAGGAAAGCGAAAAGAAGCATTTCGACGACGACTGAGGCGCGGCAACCTCATCCTGGGTCACGAGCCGCGGCAGGTGTTCAGGGGTTCGCGACGGTGTTCGCCTTGAGCGTGACGGTCGCCCCACCCGACCACTTCGAATAGCACCCGCCGCACATCCAGGCCGTCACCGGTTCCTGGTCACCGCTCTTGATCGTGAAGTGCCGGGCGCCTGAATCTTCGAGCGGCATGAACGATGCGCCGCACACGCCGCAGGTGTAGTCTTGTTCGGATTTGCTGCGCTTGAGGGAGAGCGTCACGTTGGGCATCCGCCCATCGTAGCAAAGCATCGGCTACACTCCCACGCACATGCCGACTGACTCCGCTCCTGATTGGGCTGCGATCGAGCGAACACCAGAGTTTCGCGCCCTGGTGCGCGCCAAGCGCGCGTTCATCCTTCCCGCCAGCCTGTTCTTCGTCGCCTATTACTTTGCCCTGCCGGCGCTGGTCGGCTACTGGCCCGAGGCGATGAGCACGCGACTGGCGGGCCGCATCAACTTCGCCTACGTGTTCGCCCTCTCCCAGTTCGTCATGGCCTGGGCGTTGATGGCCGCATACGTCCGGCGGGCGCGGGTGTTCGACCGCATGGCGGCCGACCTCGTCCGCCGCGTGGCGCCGGAACGGGATGCGCGCTGATGGCGATCACTCCCTCGCTCCTGATGTTCCTCGCCTTCATCGCCGTGACGCTCGCGATTACCTTCTGGGCGTCGAGGCGGACCGGCACCACCACGGAGTTCTACAGCGCCGGCCGCAGCATCACCGGCTTTCAGAACGGCTGGGCGGTGGCAGGCGACTACATGTCGGCGGCGTCGTTCCTCGGCATCGCCGGGCTGATTGCGTTCTACGGCTACGACGGGTTCATGTATTCGGTCGGCTGGCTGGTGGCCTATCTGACGGTCCTGCTGCTGGTGGCGGAGCCGCTGCGCAATACCGGCAGGTTCACGATGGCCGACGTGCTCGCATTCCGGCTGCGCCGCCCCATCGTCCGGGTCGTCGCCGCCGCGTCGACACTGACCGTCAGTCTCTTCTACATGATCGCGCAGATGGTCGGCGCCGGGTCGCTGGTCAGCCTGCTCGTGCCCGGCATCGGCTTCAACACCGCGATTGTCGGCGTCGGCGCGCTGATGCTCGTCTACGTCATCTTCGGCGGCATGCTGGCGACGACATGGGTGCAGATCGTCAAGGCGGTGCTGCTGATGACCGGGACGATTCTCCTGTCCGTGCTCGTCATGGCGCGCTTTCACTTCTCGATTTTTGAATTCTTCGACGCGGTCGCCGGCGTGACGGGAAGCTTCTGCGCGGAAGGAGCCGCAACACTCGGCGTCTGCGCGGACGGCTCCGCGCCGATCGTGCGCGACTTCACCCAGCCCGGCTTGTATTACCACGGCCGATGGGGCGCGTTGTCGCTGATGTCCCTCGGCATCGCGCTCATCTTCGGCACGGCCGGCCTGCCGCACATACTGGTGCGGTTCTACACGGTGCCCTCCGCCCAGGCGGCGCGAACCTCCGTGGTGTGGGCGATGATCCTGATCGGCGCGTTCTATATCATGACGACGTTCCTGGGGTTCGGAGCGGCGACGCTGGTGGGGAAGGGGAGCATTGGACTGCTGACGAACGGGCGGTTCGTGCCCAATCAGAACCTCGCCGCGCCACTTCTCGCGCGCGCCGTCGGCGGCGAGATCTTTCTCTCGTTCGTCGCGGCCATCGCCTTTGCCACGATCCTCGCCGTGGTCGCCGGCCTGACGATCGCGTCCAGCTCCGCCTTCGCGCACGACATCTGGTTCACGGTGGTCAAGAAGCAGCAGGAGGACGAGCGGCAGCAGGTCCTGGTCGCGCGGGTGACGGCTGCCGCGATCGGCGTCGTCGCCATCGTCCTCGCGATTGCGCTGCGCTCTCTCAACGTGGCGTTCCTGGTCGGTCTCGCCTTTGCCGTGGCCGCCAGTGCCAACGTGCCGGCGATCCTGCTGACCCTCTACTGGCGCCGCTTCAACACGACGGGGATGATCGCGGGGATGGTGGTGGGGCTCCTGGCAGCGGTCACGCTGATCGTCATCAGCCCGTCGGTGATGGGAGTCGACGCGCCCGGCGTCGCGGTGCGGCACCTGATCCAGCGCGCCCCGCTGTTCCCGCTCGACAACCCGGCCATCGTGTCGGTGCCGCTGGGGTTTCTGGCCGCAGTGTTCGGCACCCTACTCGGGCCGCGTGAAGTGGACGCGGCGGCGGCGTACAGCGAACTGAACGTGCGCGCCAACACCGGACTCGGGGCGGTGTAGGGCGGATGGCTTGATCCCGTCTCGCGTGGACGCTAGACTGCTCGGACGTACCCTCCGCGGTACCTGCTGATGTCCCATTCCACGAACGGCCGCGCCGCCCGCCTCTTGAGGCTGGCCATGACGCTATGGCTGCTGGCGTCCTGTGCGTGCACCATACGCCGCGCCGACGACCGGCGGCCCGATCCTGTTGCGGACGACGCCGCGCCTTACCAGGCGGCGGTGGACGAAGGGCTTGGGGCTGCGGTGGCAATCCTGGTCGATACGTCCGGCTCGATGAAGGAGCCCGCGCCCGGCGACTCGCGCGCAAAATTCCAGGTTGCGCAAGAGGCGATCGAGGCCATGCTCGATGCGACCGACGCATTTGTCGCGAAACGGCCGGACTTCCCGATCAAGGTTGGCATTTACAGCTTCTCGAGCGGCGTCCGCGCGCTGCGGCCGATCCAGCCGTACGATCGCGCCGCGCTTCATGCCACCCTGGCCAGCCTGCCGCGTCCAGGCGGCGGCACCGCGATCGGCGACGCCATGCGCGCCGCCCGGCCGGACCTCTACACCGCCGGTGTGTTCCGTAAGTACCTGCTGGTCGTGACCGACGGCGAGAACACGAGCGGGCGCGAGCCCGGCGACGTGGCGCGGGAGATCTTTCGCAAGAGCGAGGGGGCGGTCCAGGTCTATTTCGTCGCCTTCGACACCAGTCCGGAGAAGTTCGCGTTCCTGAAGGAGACCGGCGGCGACGTGATTGGCGCCGGCACCGGAATCGAACTTCGCCGTGCCCTGGACGGTATTTACCAGGGAAAGATCCTCGCCGAGTCGGTAGCCGGCGAAAAAGACCCGGGCCGCAAGTAGGCCGTCGTTCGATTGGTGTAACGCGCAGGAGGAGACCCCGTGATTCTTCACAAGTTCTGGTCCGCGTTCGTGGCGCAGATCAACAAGGTCGCGAATCTTTTCTGGGAGGCCGACCCGGTCGCCCAGATGCGGTACGAGTACGACCGCGCCGTCGAGCAGCTCAAGGAAGGCCGCGGTGGGCTCGAGCAGTATCGGGGCCTTGTCGAGCGCGTCACCCGGCAGGTGTCGGCGAACCGGTCGCACGTGCAGAAGCTCGAAGCCGAGACCAAGGCCTATCTCAAGGCCGGCGATCGCACGACGGCGTCGAAGTTCGCGCTGGAGCTGCAGAAGGCGAAAGAGGAGCTGGCCACCAACGACAACCAGCTGCTGATGCACGAGACGGCGTACGGCAACAGCCTCAAGAAGATCCAGCACGCCAACGAGAAGCTGATCGAGCTGCGCCAGAAAATCCAGAAGTACGATGCGGAGCTGAAAATGAGCTCGGCGGAGGCGGAAATCGCCAAGCTGTCCGAGACGTTCGACGTCAACCTGACCACTGACTTCGGCGAGATCGAAGCCGTCATCCAGCAGCGCATCGATCAGAACCGCGGCAAAGTGCGGGTTGCGGCCGACCTGTCGGAAAAGGGCATCGCCGAC
>JANPCT010000421.1:0-3725 GCA_031431095.1 Acidobacteriota bacterium
CGCGCAGACCAAGCCCGCTGCCGGGAGTCCCGAGCAGGCATTGATGGACATTGAACACCGTTGGGCGGCGACTTCAGTGAAGGGTGACGTCGCAACGCTCGAGACCATTCTCGGGGCCACCTGGACGGGGGTGAACGCCGAGGGCACCGTGGAGACGCGTTCGCAAGCCATCGAAAGGACCAAGACCAGTAAATTCACGAAGTCGGAGGTCAGTGGTATGAAGGTCATGCTGCTGAATCCAACGACGGCGGTCGTCACCGGGATCTGGACTGGCGTCGGCACAGGATCAAAAGGCGAAACGATCGACACCAGCGAACGCTGGACCGATGTCTTCGTGAGTCAGGCTGGCGCATGGAAATGCGCGGCCTCGCAGTCGACGACGATAAAGAAGTGATGACGGCCTGGCGTCTTGAAAGACGCTCCGCCAAATAGTCATTCTGATCCCGAACGGCCGGTCTCACCTCGCGATGGAGCGACGGCGCGAAGCCGCCGGTCACGCGCCGCGGCGCATCGCCGCCCGTTAGGCTGTTTCAGCAATCGGGGTTGTTGACAATGTTCATCAATCAGGAGGTGTTACGTGGCATCAATACTGGTCACTGGAGCAAGTCGCGGCATTGGACGGGCGACATGCGTGTCGCTCGGACGAGCGGGTCACCGTGTGTTCGCGACAATGCGCGATCCCTCGCGGGCACCGGAGCTGAGCGCCATCGCCACGGCAGAGTCTCTTCCGATCGTCGTCTCGGCGATGGATGTGGATTCCGATGACTCCGTTCGGCGAGGGGTGGGTGACATCGTCGCCCAGCATGGCCCTGTAGATGTCCTTGTGAACAACGCGGGGATCGAGCGCCGAGGCTCCGTCGAGGAGCTGTCCCTTGGGGATTTTCGCGCCGTCATGGAGACGAACTACTTCGGGGCGATTCGCTGTATACAGGCGGTGCTCCCCAGCATGCGAGCCAGGGGAAGCGGCTGCATCATCAACATTACATCTGTGGCTGGGCGCATTTCGGCCTCGCCGCTGGGACCATATTCGGCATCAAAGTTCGCCCTCGAAGCGATTAGCGAGGCACTGGCTCAGGAAGTCAAGGCGCTGGGGATCAAGGTCGCGATTGTGCAGCCTGGCATCATCAACACCGAGATGGCCAACGCCATCGCAGTCGAGGCAGATGGGTCGCGCTACCCGCACAGCCGTCGGTTCGCCGGGATGTTCGCAGCGTCGTTGAAAACACCGACCGGTCCTGAACTCGTCGCCGACACGATTTGCAGCATCGTCCAGAGTGACTCGCCACGATTCCGTAATCCGGTCGGCCCGGACGCGGAGCCGTTTCTCGCCTGGCGTGCGTCGATGACTGACGAGCAGTGGGTCGACTGGGCCGCCACCGATGACGAGTCATGGTATGCGGCTGTGCAACGGGATTTTGGACTCGATGCTCGCAAGACCGAGCCACGGTCAGTGGGCTAGAGAGGAGCGAGTCTTGGACGAGGACAGCCTGACCATCGTTTGCAGCCGACGGCGGTAAGCGCGTGAGGCGAATCCGCGCAGCCAGCCGCCACGGCTGAAACGCGGGCGCTAGATGGACATCCCTTGCTGACAGGTTACATGCGTCACACGATCGCGGTCCCACGACGGTGTCGGTAGGATTCAGTTCCGCGATGGTCCTCGACTCGGAGCCGAATTAGGTAAGTGTGGCTGGCATCCGTATACGCGTGGCGCCGTTGCTGATTGTGTCGCGAGAGGAGAGTTCCATGGCCCAACGGTTGACCGCATCGCTCGCCCTTCTCGTCCTCTTCAGCGCCACGGCAGTCACCGAGCGCGGCGGCGCGCCCGCCCCCCAGCCACGAAGCTTCATCATCATCTTGACCGACGACCAGGGCTACGGCGACCTCGGTAGCTACGGGCATCCGACGATTCGCACACCCAATCTGGACCGCATGGCGGCCGAGGGCCAGCGGTGGACGAGCTTCTACGCCGCGCCCGTCTGCACGCCGTCACGCGCGCAACTCATGACGGGCCGTTACGCGATTCGCAGCGGCCTGGCCGCGGGTGTGCTGTTTCCGGACTCGACGGGCGGCCTTCAGCCGAGCGAGGTCACCATCGCCGAAGTACTCAAGCTGCGCGGCTACGCCACGCTGGCCGTCGGCAAGTGGCACCTGGGCCACCTGCCGCAGTATTTGCCCACGAGCCAGGGATTCGACCGCTACTTCGGCATCCCGTACTCCAACGACATGGAGCGTGACTCAACGATTCCCGCCGCGGAGGTCTTCCGTCGGACGATGGAGCCGAAGATCACCGATTACAACGTGCCGCTGATGCGAGACGCGAAAATTGTGGAGCGGCCAGCCGATCAGACGACGATCACGCGGCGCTACACCGACGAGGCGATCGCGTTCATCCGGAAGCAACAGAAACAGCCGTTCTTCCTGTACCTGGCGCACAATCTGCCTCACGTGCCGCTCTTTCGGTCGAAGGGGTTCGAAGGTCGCAGCGCGCGAGGCATCTACGGCGATGTCATCGAAGAGATCGATCACAACGTCGGCAGGATTCTTGACACCCTTCGTGAACTGAAACTCGACCGGCAGACGCTCGTCGTATTCCTGAGCGACAACGGGCCGTGGATGCCGTACCTCGAGCAGGGAGGATCCGCGGGTCCCCTGCGGGGCGCCAAAGGCAGTACCTGGGAAGGCGGCATGCGCGTCCCCGCTATCTTTTGGCAGCCGGGAACGGTACTGCCGGGCGTGACGATGGGGATTGGGTCGGAAATGGATCTGCTGCCGACCTTCGCTCGTCTGGCCGGTGCCAGCCTACCTCCCGGCCGGTCCCTTGACGGACAGGATTTGTCCGCGACGCTGACGAAGGGCGCTCCGAGTCCGCGCGAGACGGTCTTCTACTACAACGGTGCGAAGCTCACCGGCGTGAGGCATCGTGCGTTCAAGCTGCACTTGGCGGTGGCCGCCGGCAGCGGTGCGAGCGGTGCAGCCCCAATACCTGGGCCGGCCGCTCCCGCGTGGGAGCTGTACAATCTTGACGAGGATCCGTCCGAGAAATTCAATCTAGCCGACACGCACCCCGAACTTGTCCGCGAGCTCACGGCGATGATGGACCGGCACCAGAAGACCGTCGAGCCGTTCGAGAATCAGATTCCGCTCGGCCGCGGTCGGGCCGCGCGAAAGCATTCATCCTGGGAGGGGCCGGCGCCGCGCCGACCTGTGGTACGTCAGTCAGGTTGCCGGATTCGCCTGGCGTGCGAACCGAACCTGGGCCAGCTTACTGGGCGTCGCGTTCGTTGCAAGAACTGCGCTCGACTGGCTCCTGCCAACGGCGGATTTCCACGCGAGGTCGACGGTCTCGACGACCGTGAGCGCAGGGATTTGCGTCTGCGCAGGGTTCTTGGCGGCGTGGCGAACACACTCTCCCCGAGTGGGAGCACTCGCGGGCATCGTCACGGCACTGTTCGGGGCCGTCATCAGCATTGTCGGGGCCGCGTTCCTCCTCGCGATCTGGCATGATGCGCCGACGTTCGCTGCGATTGATGGCAGCGGAGGGCTTGGCGAGGTCTTCACGTTACCCGTGCTGCTGGTTGTTCCTGGCGCGCTGCTCGGCGCGCTCGGAGGGCTGATTGGCGGCGCTAGTCGAAGACTCGCCTCGCACGCGCACTAGGCACTTGCGGGCCCCCTCAGATGCACGCGCGCTGACAACGGATGGAGCCGCCGCGCCGCTGAAGCGTGAC
>JANPCT010000422.1:0-2976 GCA_031431095.1 Acidobacteriota bacterium
CGCGATCTGACGGCCCAGCAGCTCTCAGCACAGATGCGCGCCGGCGCCGGGCGATTGCGCGATCCGAAGGGGACGAAGACTGCGCCGGCGGAACAGCAGCTGGCCGAGGCCCTCGAAAAGATCGCGCGCAAGATCAACGCCGCAGGCGCGGGGGGCGCGAAGGGGGACACGGCGAAGATTGCCGATCAACTTGACGAGCTCCGCGCCGCGCGGGAGCGTCTCGCACGCCTCGAGAAGCAGATTCGTGATGCCGCGCGGCCGGGCCGCGGCGAGACGCCGGGCCGGGCCGGCCGCAGCGGGCAGGAAGGGCAGCAGGGGCAGGAGGGCTCCCAGGGGGAAGGCCAGGGCAGCGGCGACATCCCCGGCCTGCAGCAGGAGTACAACAAGGAGCTGCAGCGCACGCGCGACATCATTGATCGCGCGCAACGCGGCAACCCCGAGTCCGGTGCGCGGATGATCACGCCCGAGGAACACGAGTGGAGCCGATCGGCGCCCGGCACCGAGGCCTTCAAGCAGGACTACGCCGCGTGGCAATCGCTCGCTGCTGACGTGGCGAGGGCGCTCGAGCGGACGGAGGCCGCCGTCGCCGGCAGGTTGTCGAACGCCGTGGCGCGGGATCGTCTGCGCGCCGGCGGCAGCGAGCGCGTGCCCGACGCCTATCGCACGCGTGTGTCCAGGTACTTCGAGTCCATCGCCACCATCAGGAAATGACCTTCGGCAACCCCCTTCCGGCGTGGGCGATCGCGGCCGCGGTGGCGGCCGCCATCGTCGTCGCATGGCTCGCCTACCGGCGCCTGCCCATTGCCGCGCCGCGCCGCCGGCTGCTGTCGGCGCTTCGCTTCACAACGCTCGCCTGGCTGGTGTTCTGCCTGATGCGTCCGATGGTGCCGGCTTCCGGGACCGCGGCCGCCGATGCCATCGTCCCTATCCTGATCGATACGTCGCGCAGCATGGGCCTTGCTGATGCGGACGGCGCCCGGCGCATCGATCGCGCTCGTGCGCTCGTCGAGCACGACCTCCGTCCGGCGCTCTCAACGCGGTTTCAGATGGAGGTCCTGCGGTTTGGCGATCGTGTGTCGGCGGCCGACGCTTCGACGCTGGCCGCGACCGACCGCCGAACGGCGCTGGGTGCCGCACTTCAGGCGGTTCGCGATCGCTATCGCGGTCGCGCCGTCGCGGGCATCGTGCTCGTCACCGACGGCGGCGATAACGGCAGTGTCGATCCCGTCGCGGCCGCCTCGGGAGGCGCGCCGATCTATCCAATCGGGATCGGTCCCGCGTCACCGCTGCGGGATCGCGAGGTGATCAGTGTGACCGCAGCCGAGTCTGTGCTGAGCGATGCCTCGGTCGATCTCACGGTGGCGGCGGTGGCGCACGGCTATGGATCGGCGCCAATCGAGCTCAGGCTTCTGGAGAATGGCCGCGGGATCGATCTTCGCCGCGTGAAGCCGGCCGCGGACGGCGCGCCCGTGAGCGAGACGTTTCACGTTGCCCCCAACCGCGACGTCCCTACGGTCTACACCGTCGAGATCCCGTCCGCCGGCGACGAGCCGGTCGCCGACAACAATGCGCGCAGCGCGCTCGTCCCTGCTGCCGGACGGCCTCGCCGCCTGCTGCTCGTCCAGGGAGCACCGGGGTTCGAACACAGCTTTCTGCGACGCGCCTGGGCAGGCGATCGCGGTCTCGAGATCGACTCGGTGGTGCGCAATGGGCGCGACGACTCGGGCGGCGGGACGTTCTATGTGCAGGCGGCGCAGTCCCGCGCCAACGCCCTTGTTGGCGGCTATCCTGCGACGCGCGAAGCGCTCTTCGCTTACGACGTCATCGTCCTCGCGAATGTCGAACCGGATTTGCTGACGAGCCAGCAGATCGCGATGACGCGAGCGTTCGTCGGCGAGCGTGGCGGCGGACTGATGGTGCTCGGCGCGCGCGGATTTCAGCGGCAGGGCCTTCGCGGCACCGAGCTCGACGACGTGCTGCCGCTCGACAGCGCCGACAAGGGCGGAGTGGTTCAGGCGTCCTCCGTACCGCCACGCAACCGGGTGATGGTGACCGCGGCCGGCGACGATCATCCGATCATGCAGCTGGCGCCGACGCCGGTCGAGAACGATCAGAAATGGGCGGCGGTACCGGCGCTGGCCGCGATCTCCCCACTGGGTGGGGCGAGGCCTGGCGCCAGCGTGCTGGCGGTCACCGGCGGGCCCGGGGGCGCCCCCCGCGCGTTGATTGCCGTGCAGCGCTTCGGCGAAGGACGAACGATGGTGTTCACCGGTGAAGCGTCGTGGCGCTGGCGGATGATGCTGCCGACATGGGACCAATCCTACGAGCGATTCTGGCGTCAGTCGGCACGGTGGCTGGCGCAGAACGCACCCGAGCCGGTCACGCTCTCGCTGCCGGCGGCGCCGGCCCCGGGGGACGCCATCCCCGTAACGATTACGGCGCGCGACGCCGGATACCGGCCGCGCGCGGATGCGGGGATCGAAGTACGCATCACCTCTCCGGCCGGCCGGCAGGACACGGTCCGCGCCGATCCGGTCCTGTCGCAGCCGGGGCAGTTCCGCGCCACTGTGCGCGCCGCGGACGCAGGCGTATACCGCATCAGCATTGTTGCGCGCCAGGCGCAGACCACTCTCGGCACGCCCGTCGCGACACTGCTGGTCGGCGGGGTGGACCCCGAGATGACCGATCCGCGGCGCAATGACGACACGCTGCAACGCGTCGCTCGCGCGTCGGGCGGCGCCGTATTCGGCGTGGACGACACCGCGGCGCTGGTGGCGCGCCTCGATACGGCCGCGCCAGGAGCGGGTCTCGCGCTGCGCACCGATCTCTGGCACACCGGATGGTCGTTTGCGATCCTGGCCGGATTGCTCGCGGCCGAGTGGCTCACACGCCGCACGTGGGGGCTCAGGTGATGGCCAGCATGCCTCGCGTCTTCGCGGCACTGTCGCTGCTGACGATGTTCGGCGCGGCCAGTCC
>JANPCT010000423.1:0-3504 GCA_031431095.1 Acidobacteriota bacterium
GGTGCAGCAGAGCGCCCGGCCGCACGGGCCATAGCCGCCGAGCAGTTTCGCCTCGTCGCGCACCCCGATCTGCCGCATTTCGATGCGCATCCGGAAGTGCGCCGCGAGATCGCGCACGAGCTCCCGGAAGTCCACCCGGGATTCCGACGTGTAATAGAAGATCAGCCGCGATCCATCGAACACGTGTTCGACTTTTGTCAGCTTCATCGGCAGGCCGCGCTCGCGAATCTTGAGCTGCGCCACGCGGTGCGCGTCCTGTTCGCGCTGTTGATGCTTCAACCGCGCCACGACGTCGTCCTGGCTGGCGCGGCGCACCACCACCTGCGGCGAGTCCTGCACCGGCTGGCGGAGCTCGGCGACCTGGGGAGGCACGCGCACCACGGTCGCGATCGCCTGGCCGTCGCCGGTCTCGACGATCATCTGTTCCCCGGGAGCGACGTCCTGCATCAGGTCCGGCAGCAGGAACGAAACCGTCCGGCCGGCGGGCGTGAACTTGACGCTGACAAAAGGAGCCATGGTCACCAGATCACAGCTTACAGCCCAATGGCGGAATCGATCCCTGACTCGCCGCCGCTTTCACAGGTTCAACGCCAGCCAGTCGGCGACGATCTTGGGGCTGGCGCTTCGATCGAGCGCGGCGAGCGCGCGGTCGACCGCGGCAAAGCCCTCCACGGTTCGCTCGGCATCGAACGAGCGGAGCAGCGCGCGGAGTTGCGGCGCGAGATCGGCATTGGCGAGGGTGCGCTCGTCTGCCTGCGACAGCATCAGCCCGATGTCGCGCAGCATCGACGACAGCGCCAGCAGGCGGCGCGCGAGCTCGTCGCGATCGGTGGCGCCGTTGCCGAGCGCCTTGGCGCCATCGAGCCGGCGTCGCGGATCGGCCGACGTCGCCGCGGCCTGGAGCAGACGGGCGGCCGCGTTGCGGGCGTCGTTGGCGTCCTCCGCGCTGTCGGCGAGCGCGCGGCCGACGCTGCCATCGGCGGCGGCCGCAGCGGCATGCGCTTCGCCGGCGGCAACGCCATGATCGCGGATCAGCACGTCCGCGACTTCGGCCGGCGTCAGCGGACCAAAGCGCAGCCGCTGGCAGCGTGAGCGGACGGTCGGCAACAGCACGTCGGGCCGGCTGGTCACCAGCACGAACACCGATGCGGGCGGCGGTTCTTCGAGCGTCTTCAGCAGCGCGTTCTGCGCCTCCGGCAGGAGGGCGTCGGCTTCGTCCACAATCACGACCCGGCGGCGTCCCTCGAACGGCCGATAGGCGCAACGCTCGATGACCTCGCGCACCTGATCGAGCTTGATGTTGCCCGACTCCACAGGCTCGATCGCCAGGATGTCGCCATGGACGCCGCGCGCGATCCGCGTGCACGCCGTGCAGACGCCGCAGGCGTCGCGTCCCTCGTCAGATTCGATGGGGTGGAGACAATTGAGCGCCTGCGCCAGTGCGGTCGCGGCCAGGCGCTTGCCCACGCCAGACGGGCCGGCAAAAATCAAACTGGGCGGAAGCGTGCCGCGCGCGGTTGCGCGCGACAGCAGGTCGAGGACAACTCGATGACCCGAGATGGCGCGAAACGGCATGGCCCTCGGAAAAATGTATCACGCGGGACGGGCGCTACCCTCCGCCACCGCCCGGCTTCTTGTCCTTGTCCTTTTCTTTGTCTTTGTCCTTATCCTTATCGCGACCGAAGACGCGTCCCCAGAAACCCTTCTTCTTTTCCGGCTCCGCGGGCTTCGCGATGATGCCGCCGGTGACGGTACCGCCCGTGCCCACCGTTGGTGTAGAGGGCATCGCCCCAGGTGCCGCCACACCCGTCGTCGGCACCGACCCCGGGATCGAGAAGGTCGAGGCATCGGCGAGCACACCGCCTGGATGCAGCGGACAGATCGTGGTCGGCTGCGCGCTCTTGACGAAGTAGTCGGTGTAAACCTGCGACTTCGTGACCAGGAAGCCTTCCTCGTCGGTGGAGGCCACTGCGGTGCAGCCGAAATTCGGCAGCTTGCCGGAGATACGGCAGACGTTCACACCGACGACGTTGGCGGGCTTGGTGAGCCAGTCAGGCTTGTCCCCCTTCGTCGCGATCTTCATGAACCCGGCCCAGATCGGGACGGCGAGTTCGGCGGCGTAGCCGTTGGACACGATGGTGCGAGGCTGATCGAAGCCGACCCAGACGCCGGTCACCAGGTGTGGCGTGAACCCGACGAACCAGGCGTCCACGTACTCGTTGGTGGTGCCGGTCTTTCCTGCCGCCGGCAGAATGAAGCCGGTCTGACGCGCCTTGTAGGCCGTTCCCGCGTTGATGACGTCGGCCAGCATGCTGGACATCAGGAACGCGGTCGAAGGAGTCACCGCGGCCTGCGCCTTGCCGGCGTCCTGATACAGCACCTTGCCGTCGCTGTCCTCGACTCGCCGGATTAGAACCGGCGCGCGCAGGATGCCCTCATCGGCAAAGGCTCCGTAGGCGGCGGTCAGAGCAATCAGGGTCACCTCGCCCGAACCAAGCGCCAGCGACGGCACGCTCGGCGGCGTCCCGACGTTGAGCTTCTGCGCGTAGGACACCGCGGCGGGGATCCCGATCGTGTTCAGCATCTGCACGGCGGCGCGATTGCTCGAGATGCGAAGCGCCGAGCGCATGGTCATCGACGAGGCGCTCGAGTGGCCGTCCTCCGGCACCCATTTGCCGTCGGGCGTTGCCGTCGGCATGTTCAGGTTGTTGATGACACTCGCGGGCGAGAAACCCGCTTCGAGCGCGGCGGCATAGACGAACGGTTTGAAGGCCGATCCGCTCTGCCGTTTGGCCTGAGTGGCACGATTGAAGCGGCTCTCGACGAAATCGCGGCCGCCTACCATTGCGCGGACGGCGCCGGTCTGCGGATCGATCGCGACGAGCGCGCCCTGCAGGTAGTCGGATCCCTTCGGGCTGGTGGCACGCCGCGGATGCGAGTAGCCGCGACGGCTCTCGATGACGTCGATGCCGTCTTCGAGAACCTTCTCCGCCGCCTGCTGCAGCGCCGGATCCATCGTCGTGTAGACGCGCAGCCCGCCTTCCGCGACGCGCGAACCCCCGAACTTCTCGACCAGCTCCTTGCGAACCTGCTCCTTGAAGTAGAGCCCGAAGGTCTCCTTCATTTCGAGCGCGTTGGTCAGTTGCACCGTCGCCTGTCTGGCGCGCTCGAATTCCGCGTGGTCGATGGCGCCGGTGGACGCCATCGCCGACAGCACCACGTTCCTGCGCGCGACGGCGCGCTCGAGGTTGACCGTCGGCGCGTAACTCGAAGGCGACTGGATCAACCCGGCGAGCAGCGCGGCTTCATCGACGGAGAGGTCGCTGGCGTGCTTGCCGAAGTAGCCGCGGGCCGCCGCCTCGACGCCATACAGCCCGTCCCCGAAATACACCTTGTTGAGATAGAGCTCGAGGATTTCCTTCTTCGAGTATTCGCGTTCGATGTGTGCCGCCAGGATGACTTCCTTGAGCTTGCGGCGATAGGTCTTGTCGCGGCTGAGGAATG
>JANPCT010000424.1:0-3350 GCA_031431095.1 Acidobacteriota bacterium
GGCCTCTGCAACGAAAGGATTGGCCGCCACGATGGCGCGCCATTCCGCCGCTGTGCGGACGTGGACCTCGACGTCGAGCCCAAACGTCCGCTCGATCGCGGCCTCGAGCTTCACCTCCAGTTGCGCGGGCGCGGTGGCGGGCCCACGAAAAACGACGTTGCCACTCTGAAGAAGGGTGCGGACATCGCTGAATCCAAGCTGCGCGACGAGGTCACGCAGCGCCGCCATCGCGATCATCTTATTGCCGCCGACATTGATGCCGCGCAGAAGAGCGACGAACGTGGTCATGGGCGCCGGCGTGCCGCGACGCACCCGTGGACTGGCCTGAACGCGCCGCGTCATGCTGGTGTCTGCCTTCCTGGCCGTCCGGACGCGCGTCACGATCGACCGCGCCGGCAGCGCTGCTGGCGCATGATACCGTCTGTTTCTGATGCGCGTCGCCCTTGCCCAGATCAACCCGACCAGCGCCGACATCGACGGAAACGCCACCAGGATCACCGACGCGATCGCCGCGGCACGCGACCAGCGCGCCGACCTCGTCGTCACGCCGGAGCTGGCGCTCCCCGGCTACTGCATCGGCGACCTCGTGGAAGACAGCGACTTCCTCGATGCGAACGAGCGGGCCGTGCAGTCGATCGCGGCGGCGGCGCGCGGCATCACGGCCGTCGTCGGCTTCATCGACGTCGAGCCGGGCGCCACCAACGATCACGGGACGGCCAGGAAGTACAACGCCGCGGCTGTCGTCCGCGACGGCCGCATCCTGCAGCGCGCGCGCAAGTCGCTGCTGCCGAGTTACCGCTATTTCGACGACAAGCGCTACTTCTCAGCCGCCGACTCTCGTGAAGCAGTCGACGTGGACAGCAGCAGCTCACTGTCGCGGATCGGGGTTTCGATCTGCGAGGACCTCTGGGATGAGTTCTACGCGATAAAGCCGCTGGCCGAGCTCGCCGCTCGCGGCGCCGCGCTGATCCTCAATCTGAACGCCTCGCCGTTTTACCCGGGGAAGCGGCAGATCCGCGAGAAACTCATTCGCGCGCACATCGACCGCCTGCACTGCCCGGTCGTCTACGTGAACACGGTCGGGGCCGCCGACAACGGCAAGAACATCATTCCGTTCGACGGCGAGAGCCTGGCCTACGATGCCGCGGGACACCTGGTCGCCGTCGGCCGGCAGTTCGCGGAAGACCTGCTGGTGGTCGATCTCGATCCCGCCCGGCGCCTGCCGCGGCTCGAACTGCCGCCGCCTGATCCCGATCGCGAGATGTATGCCGCGCTCGTCATGTCGCTGCGCGATTACATGCGCAAGACAGGATTCAGCCGCGCGGTATTGGGGCTCTCCGGTGGCATCGACTCGGCGCTCGCGCTCGCCATCGCGGTCGAGGCGCTCGGGCCGGACCGAGTCGCTGCCTTCAACCTGCCATCGCGCTACAACACCGAGACGACGCGGTCGATCGCGGCGCGAATCACGGCGGCGCGCGGCGTGAAATACACGGTGCTGCCGATCCAGGACATCGATGAGCTGATGCGCGCGGCCTTCGAGACGCACGCCCACCCGATCGCGCAGAGCCTGGCGCGCGAGAACCTGCACGCGCGCATCCGCGGCGTGCTGATGATGGTCGAATCGAACGACACCGGCGCGCTACTGATCTCGTGCGGCAACGAAACGGAAATCGCCCTCGGATATGCGACCCTGTACGGCGACATGTGCGGCGGCATCTCGCTCATCGGCGACCTCTCGAAGAGCGACGTCTACAGCCTGGCCCGCATCGTCAACCGCACGCACGGGCGCGCGGTGATCCCGGAAGAAACCTTCACGATCAAGCCGTCGGCGGAGCTCGCCGACGGGCAGTTCGATCCGTTCGACTACTCGGTGGTGTCGCCAATCGTCGGCGAGCTCGTCGAGCATCGCGCCAGCCCGCGGCATCTCGTCCGGCTGTTCGAGCAGCGCGCCCTCGACCCCGTCCGGTTCAAGCCGGATGACGAGGGGCGAACGCCGTACGACAAATACACCGCCGAGACGTTCGGCGCCGTCGTCGAGGACGCCTCGCGCCGGATGCGCCGCTCGGTCTACAAGCGCCTGCAGGGTCCTCCCATCGTCGTCGTCAGCGAACGCGCATTTGGCTTCGATCTGCGCGAGACGATTATCAATGGGTGGAAGGGGTAGGCGATTGGCGATTCACGCTCCTTATGTCCATTAGTCGTCAGCGGGGGGCCTGAATCGACATCGGCGGGCGCCAGCATGTTGGCGTCGCTCAAAATAACCTGCCCGCCTTGCCTCGACTACTGCCTGGTCACGTTGATGTAGTAAAGGTCCGTCGCCACGGCGAACGTGTCTTTCTTCAACGGCGTCTTCATCAGCGCCCAGTCTGTGGTGGGCTGAATCGTCGTCCAGGCGCCGCGCTGCCCGACGCGGATCGGCATGGCGAAGTTCCGCTCGTCCGCCTTCCAGCGATAGGCGACCGTGCCGGCTGCCTCGTCGAACGCGAGCTCGAGGGTGGGCAGTTCGGTGCGGCGCAGGTACTGGTCGAACAGGGGTGTGAGATTCCTGCCAAGCTGTGCGTTGAAAAAGCCGACCACGTCCTCCGTCATGATGTTCTGGTATTTGAAGCGCTGAAAGAAGTCGTGCAGCGTCTTCCACCACCGCGCGTCGTCATTGACCACGCTGCGCAGGGTGTTGAGGAAGAGCGCGCCCTTGAAGTACATGTCCTGCGGCGGCGTCCGGTGGATGCCGCGCTGGGTGACGATTGGTTCGCGATTGCGGACCTTGGTCTTGTAGGCGTTCACGTACTTCAGCGCCTCGTCGTAGCCGAAGAGTTGCTCGACGTAGAGATTCTCCAGGTACGTCGTCCATCCCTCGTGGATCCACATGTCGGAGACGTCCGCCGCCGACACTGCGTTGCCGAACCACTCGTGGCCGCTCTCGTGGATGATGATGAAATCGAACTTGAGGCTGATACCGACACCGGTCCAGTCGCGCTCGAGGTAACCGTTCGCAAACCGATTCCCGTAGGTCACGGCGCTCTGATGTTCCATGCCGGAATAGGGGACTTCGATCAGCTTGAAGCCATCCCTGGCGAACGGGTAGTCGCCGAAGAAGTGGCGGTAGGCCTCCAGCATCGGCTTCGCCTGCGCGAACTGCCGCTTCGCCCCGTCGAGGCTGCCGGGCAGCACGTAGAAGTCGAGCGGCAGGCTGCCGAGCCGATCGTCGAAGTGGACGTAATGGCCGATGTTGAGCGACACGCTGTAGTTGTTGATGGGGTACTGCACTCGCCAGTCCCAGCGCGTGTAGCCGTCGCCGAGGTCGGTCTTGCCGAGGAACTTGCCGTTCGAGACGTCGGTGAGCCGGTTCG
>JANPCT010000425.1:0-2507 GCA_031431095.1 Acidobacteriota bacterium
CGGCCTCGCGCGCGGCGAGAAATCCGGTCTGGGAAACGGTGCTGTCGTTACTTGTCGCCGTCGCTCTGCTCGTCACCCTGTTCCTGGCGCGGATATTCGCCTTGCGCGTGCAGGATCGGGTCATTCGCCTGGAGATGCGGCTGCGTCTGCGGGAGCTGCTGCCGGCCGACCTCGCGCCGCGCATCCAGGAATTTACCCCGGGCCAGCTCGTGGCGCTGCGCTTTGCCGGCGATCGGGAGTTGCCGGCGCTCGCTCGCCGCGTCCTTGACGAGCGCCTCGTCGACAAGAAGGCGATCAAACAGATGGTCACCGACTGGCAAGCCGACCATCTGCGCGCGTGATCACCAGATGTCGCCGACGGTGAATCCTTCCGGAAAGGGATCCTGCGGGTCCACCACGTACTGCGCGAACCCGGTGATCCACGCGGTCCCCGTCAGCTCCGGCACCACCGCCCGGTAGGGGCCGACCGTCGTTTCTTCCAGCAGTCTGCCGGTGAACACGGTACCGAGCACCCCCTCGTGGCGGAACGGTTCGCCGATCGCGAGCCGGCCGCGCGCATGGAGCGTCGCCATTTTCGCGCACGTGCCGGTCCCGCACGGCGATCGGTCGATCGCACCCGTCCACGTCACCGGGCGATTCCAATCGAGCGTTCCGGTCGAAACCACCACGGCATTTCTCCGCTGGTTGTCGGCGGACGCCGGCGCACCCGAGAGTTGCGCGATGGTGACGTCCCGGATGTCCGGGTTCTCCGGATGCACGACCGGGAGTTGCTCCCGCGTCGCCGCCTTGATCAGCTCGCCAATTCGCGTGATGTCGCGCCCTTCGTCCGGCGTGAGGCGCAGCCCGAAGGCCGCGGCGTCGGCGATCACGTAGAACATGCCGCCCCAGGCCACGTCCACGACGACGCGGCCAAGAGTTGGAACTTCGACCGCGGCGTCGAGGTGCACCACGAAGGCGGGGACGTTCCGGAACGACACCTGCGTGACCTTGCCGTCGCGGCACTCGGCGCGCACGCGAATGAGTCCTGCCGGCGTCTCCAGCGTCAGCTCGGTGGCCGGTTCGCGCATGGGAATCATCCCGGTCTCGAGCAGCGCCGTCGTCACGCAGATGGTGTTGGTGCCGGACATCGGCGGATACTCCACCTGCTCCATGATGACGAACCCGGCATCCGCATCGGGATGCGTCGGCGGGAGCAGCAGGTTGCAGTTCGCCGCCGGGTAGCCGCGCGGCTCGCGCAACATGCGCTTGCGCAGTCCGTCCTCGTGCGCCGACAGATACTGCATCTTCTCGAACATGGAGCGGCCGGGCACGTCGCGAACGCCGCCGACGATCACCCGTCCGGGTTCGCCGCAGGCGTGAAGGTCCACCGCGGAAATCATCGATGACAGGCGCATGGATGACATCGTAATGCGAACCGGTGCCACCGCTTCGACGTGACCTTCCGGATTACCATGCGATGTTCATGTCTCCTGAAATCGGGCTGATGGTGTCGCCGCGCCGAACCTACGCCGCCCTTGCCGCGGTGGCATGTCCGACGCCGATCCTGGTCGCGCTGCGACGGCCCGCGCTTGCGGCGCTGGTGCTCGGCGTCTCGATCGCGATCGCGGCGACCGGCCGTGTGACGCCCGCGCTCGTCCTCAGCACGACACTGTGCTGGAGCTTTGCCGTGGCGATCCAGGCGGCCGTCGCGCTCGTTCTGATCGCCGGCCCTGCCCGACGGACTGTGGGCGTGGCGCGGGCATTCGATCTGTTTTTTGCCGGTCATGCACCGTGGTCGCTGTGGCTGCTTGCCGTCGCCGCGTGGGCCCCGTCACAGCTCGGCCGTCCGCTCATGCCAGTCCTCGTCGCGGCCATCGTCCCGCTGGCTCTCACCGTCCGCATCGTGTCGGCGTTCTTCAGGGAAGTTGTCGAGCTCGACCCGCGCGAAGCCCGGCGACGTACGGCGATTCACCAGTTGACGATCTGGGGTGTGCTCGGCCTCTTGTCTGCTGCGGCGGTGCAGATCATTCCGCGGGTGCTGGAATGGATCGCGTAGCGTTGGCCGCGCGCGTCGCGGCGGCGGCGCTGGTGTCCCTCGGTTTGATTCTCTCGCGGGACTACGGCCCGCCGGCGGCGCGCCTGTCGATGGACCGGGCGGGGTCCTCCCTTGCCGCCGTCGATCTGCACGTCCACAGCTTTCCGGGAGACGGTGTCCTGCCGCCGTGGGACATTGCCGTCGAGGCCCGGCGCCGGCGGCTGGACGCCGTTGCCCTCACCAACCACAACTCGACGCATTCGTGGCGGTTGGCGCAATGGCTGGCGCCGATCACCGGCCGCGGCGGCGCGCTGCTCATGCCGGGCCAGGAGCTGACCTCGGTCGGTTATCACCTCGCGATTGTCGGAACCGCGGAGGCCATCCCCTGGCGGCAGCAGGCGTCGGCCGCTGCGGCGTCGGCGCATGCGGCCGGCGGCGTAGCCATCGCGGCCCACCCCGCCCAGCGCAACTGGGCCGCCTTCGACGATGCCGC
>JANPCT010000426.1:0-2095 GCA_031431095.1 Acidobacteriota bacterium
CCCGAGTGTTCCCGTTCCAAAGCCGACCCGCCGCCGCCATTCGCCAGGGTGGTATGCGCCGCGCTTGAACGGCCGCGCGCTGCTCACGCCAAGCCAGTCATCCCATTCCAACGGCGCCGGCACGGGGTCGGTCGTGGCGGGGAGCGGCTTGTCGTCTCCCCAGTTCTTGTTGGAGAACGTATGTACTTCGCGGATCTTCCCGACGATGCCGCTGCGGACGAGCGCTTCGCCGTAGCGTTGCGCGCGGCTCGACGACACCTGGATGCCCATCTGCGACGTCAGACCACGCCGGCGGGCCTCGGCCGCCAGCAGTCGTGTTTCCTTGAGCGTGTTGCAGAGCGGCTTCTGCACGTAGACCGCTTTCCCGAGCTTCAGCGCTTCGAGAGCGATGGCGCAGTGCATGTGATCCGGAACGGACACGTTCACGGAGTCGATGCTGCCGCGCTCCTTTTTCAGCATCTCGCGCCAGTCCTGGTAGACGCGCACCTTCGGGAACCGCTGCTGCAGCGGCTCGATGCGGCACAGATCGACGTCCGCGACGGCCACGAGATCGAAGGCCGGATGCTTGGCGAAGGCGGTGAGATCGGAGAATGCCTGGCCGGCGGCGCCGACACTGGCGTGGCGCAGGCGCGTCTCGGCGGCGCGTGACGGCAGTGACAGAAACGGACTGACCGCCGCTGCGGTGGCCATCGACTGGAGAAACCGCCTGCGCGTGAAAGGTGCGTTGGACATGTGGGGAGCCTACCGTCAGTCGGGCCGGACTGCAACGCCCCGTTTCCCAGTCCGTCGCGGCACGGATCTCGAATCGGAACGTTCGGGTGTGGTACGGTGCGGACTCGCATGCCCGCCTCCACGCCGCTGCTCGTCCTCGCCTCTGCGTCACCGCGGCGGGCGCAGCTCCTCGAACAGGGCGGCTACAGCTTCACCGTCGATGCCGCGGACGTGGACGAATCGGTGCTGCGCGACGAACCGCCTGCCGAGTACGTCCTCCGGGTGGCGCGCGCCAAAGCGCGAGTGGTCGCGGATCGCCGTCGGGCCGGCAGCGTTGTGGTGCTTGCCGCGGACACGACGGTCGTGGTCGACGGGGACATCCTTGCGAAACCGGAGGACGCCGCCGACGCGGTCCGGATGTTGACGGCTCTTGCCGGGCGCCTCCACGACGTTCTTACCGGCGTCGTCGTCATTGCCGGGGAGCGGGAGGCTTCAGAAGTGGTGCTGACCAGGGTGCGGTTTCTGCCCATGACCGCCGCAGAGATTGCCTGGTATGTGGGCACCGGCGAAGCCCATGGGAAGGCCGGCGCCTACGGAATACAGGGGCGCGCGTCGCGCTTCATCGATTGGCTGGAGGGGTCGTGGTCGAACGTCGTGGGGCTGCCGGTCGCGACCGTGGCTCAGCTCCTGAAGAAGGTCGGCGCATAGTATCCTGAGAGGGCAGCAAGGCGGCTGCAATTTCTTATGACACCAAAAGCTATCAAGATTGCCGTGACCTGTGCCGTACTGGTCGCCGCGCTCGGCGGCCTCATGTATACGACGCTTGCCCAGGGCACCGAATACTACATCCACGTCGATGAAGTGATGCAGAACCCGGACGCCTGGAAGGGCAAACGCCTCCAGCTGCACGGGTTCGTGAACGACCTGCGCCAGCGCCCCGATTCGCTGGACTATAAATTCCAGGTCCAGTTCAACGGCAAGGTGATGACGGCGCGCTACACCGGCGTGGTCCCCGATACGTTCAAGAACGAATCGGAGGTGGTGCTCAAAGGGCAACTGCATCCGGACGGGTTCGCGGTCGAGCCCAACGGCGTGATGGCCAAGTGTCCATCGAAGTACAACCCGCAGAACCCGCAGACTCCCCGGACGGCAGGCAGATAATGGCCGCACTCGGCTCCTTCATCCTTCTCGCCACGTTCGTGGTGGCAAGCTACGCGCTCGCGGCTTGCGTGGCCGGCGGCCGACGGCGCTCGCGCGCTCTCATCGACAGCGGCATCGGCGCGTTCTACCTGACGGCGGCGCTCATGGCCGTAGGGTCGGGGATCATCGTCCACGCCTTCGTCACCGGCAACTACGCCATCAAGTACGTCCAGCGCTACTCGGA
>JANPCT010000427.1:0-3783 GCA_031431095.1 Acidobacteriota bacterium
GTCGCGACGGAAGTGAAAGACGGTGGCCACGCTGCCGAGAAAAAACAGCGACTCGGTGTAGGGCGCGCTGAAGAACACCGCGAACGGATACGCCGCGGCCAGCGCCACCGCAGCGGGTGCGCGGATCTCGCCGATCGTCTCTCTGGCTAGCCGCCACAGATACACCGATCCCCACACGAAAGCGATCAGCGACACCAGGACGCCGCCCCACAGCATCCGCGCCATGCGCCGCTCGCGCGGGATGGCGGGCGCATACGCGCCGAGGGGAAACCCGGCAGCTCGCTGCAGCAGCGGAAAGGCGGGAAAGAACGCGATGTTCTGCTGCTTGTCGAAGCGCCCCTCGAACGAGTACCCGTCGAGCGCAATTCCCCCGTACCATCCGGCGTCGAAACGGGCCGGCAGGTTGAGAGCCGGATCGCCGGTGACCTCGAAGCCGACGGACGACTGCGCGACCCCGATCGTGACGACGGCGAAATATCCCGCCGCGAGGACGGCGAGACGCGACAGCAATGACGCGGCCGCAATCGAGCCGCGCGACGTCCCCTCGACGCCGTTTCCGCGCAACGCGCGGAGCATGCGACGATGCAGCGGATCGGCGGGCCAGACGGCGTGGCGGACGGCGACGACCGCGACGGCAAGGAACAGCAGGCGCTCGGCACCGTGAACGCGAATCGGGACAGGACCGAGATGCAGGACGAAGCCGCCGAAGACGAGCACGAAGACGCTGAGGAGCAGGCACAGGATCGCGGCCGCGTCGGCGGCGCGCGTCACGCGCGTACTGCCACTGCCCGTCATCCCGGTGGCATTCTACCTTTCAGCAGCGCGCTTTCTTCGACCCGCGCGCGCATCCCCATCAACGTGCAGAAGGCCAGCACCGCGGGAAGCCCCGAGAGCATGGCGTGCGCCGCGATCGCGACACCCGTCAGCTCGAGCGCGACGCCGGCATAGTTGGGATGCGCGAACCACCGGTATGGCCCGTGCACGATCCGTGTCGATCCCGGCGGCACCAGGACGCGGAACGTCCAGCGCGTGCCCAGCGACGCAATCGCCCAGTATTTGAGCGCCTTGCCGATGACGAATACGGCCGTCCCCGTCGTCGCCAGACCGCCATATTCGAAGCCGCGCATCGCGCCCTCCGCGAGCATGACCACGAACGCGGCGGGATAGGCGAACTGCATGACGCGATAGACGTCGCCCGATGGCTCGACCGCGCCAAGGGCGCGCAACTGCCGGTCGTGGCGGGCCGAGACGATCGCCTCGCCGACCATTGGCACGAAGACGGCAAGCGCGGCGAGAGCGGCGCGATTCACCGTTGCGGCACGTCCCCGGCGAACGCGATCGCGCGGCGCAGGATCCACGGTGCGGCCGCGGCCGCCACGCCAGCCAGCTCCACGGTCGCGGTGGCGCTGACGAGCCGACGGAGCGCCCGGTTGAACCGCCACTTTGCGGCAAAGTCGCGGCGCCGCAGCCGCGCAAGGCGAACGTGGGGCGGCTCGGGCAAGCCGGCAAACGCCGCGAGCGCCACCTCCGCCGCCAGTTCTCCCCCGCGTACGGCGAAGCGCAAGCCATCGCCGGTCATCGGGTCGATGAAACCGGCCGCATCGCCCGCCAGCAGAAGGCCTGGCATGCCGCACTGCGCGGCATCCACGGCGAGGGGACCGAGCATCACCGGCGCGGTCGTCATGCGCGCATCGGCGAAACGCTCGCGGAGGGGCCGATCGCGATCGAGTGCGCGGCGCAGCAATGCCGAAGGATCATCGAATCCGGGACGGCCGCGCCCGCTCGATGGACCGGGGATCACGAGGCAGACATTCGTCTCTCCCGACGGCAGCGGCGCGACGCCGATGTAGCGGCCGCGGCGAACATGCATTTCGCCGAACGACGTCATGCCGGCGACGTTCTGAAAATAGGCGCCGATCGCCCAGCGGCGCGGATGCCGCGGCTGCCGCGCCAGTCCGACGCCGACCGCCAGACGCGATCGGCGTCCATCGGCGGCAATGATCATCGGTGCGGGGACCCGCACGTCGCGGCCGTCGCGGCCCGCCATCACGATGCCGCGGACGCGCGGCTCGCGCCCTGTCGCGTCCAGTAAGGGTCCGCGCACGAGCACGCTCTCTTCCACCCGAGCACCTGCCGCGACCGCCGCGCGCATCAGTGCTTCGTCCAGCACCTTGCGCTCAATCGCCAGCCCCTGGACCCCCGCGGCGTACGGCGCGCGGACGCGGACGCCGTGCTCCCCCGTGACAATCATGCCGTCCACCGGCAGCGCGGAGGCCTCGACGTTCCCGATCATCGCCAGGCGGCGCAGTATGGCGACCGTTCCCGGATTCATCGTGTCGCCACAGAGCTTCGCCCGCGGGAAGCGGGCCCGGTCGAGCAGCAGCACCCGCGCTCCACCACGCGCCAGCACCGTCGCCGCGACCGAGCCGGCCGGTCCGGCGCCGCACACGATTACGTCGTACACGCGACTGTTCCGTGCGCCCGGCTCATGCCCTCTCGCAAGAACCCGGCACCGAGACACGGGGACCAGTGGGCCATTTCTCCGTGCCCTGGCGTCGTGCGGCCTTCGTGATGAGAACCGTGGCGGATGTTCACGGCGTCCCGAGCACAATCGCGCTGTTCTTCGATCCGAACCCGAGGCAATTGCACAGCGCCGCGACGGGTGACGCGGCACGCCCCACGTTGGCAATGAAGTCCATATCGCAATCGGGATCCGACTCGCGCTGATTGATCGTCGGAGGAAGGAACTGCCGCGACAGTGCCAGCGCCGCGGTGACGATACCGGCAGCGCCGCTCGCCCCTTGCGGATGGCCGATCATCGATTTCGTCGAGGAGCCGGGGACGAAATCCGCTCGCGCGCCGAACAGGCGACGGACGCAGCGCGCTTCGACGGCGTCGTTGAGCACGGTCGAAGTGCCGTGGTAGTTGACGTAGCCGATCTCCTCTTCCGAACGGCCCGATCGATCGATGGCCAGCCGCATGGCGCGCACGATTTGTTCCCCGTCGGGATCCATCTGTACCCGATGATACGCATCGCAGGTCGAGCCATAACCGTCGATGGCGGCGTAAATCGTCGCGCCCCGCTGCAAGGCGTGTTCCAACTCCTCTAGGATTAGCATAGCTGCACCCTCGGACAACACAAAACCGTCGCGCCGAGCGTCGAACGGCTTGCTGGCTTTGGCGGGGTCGGGGTCGTCGCCGAAGGCGCGCATATTGGTGAAACCCGCCATAAACAATGGGGTGATTACGGCCTCTGTACCGCCAGCTATCATGGCGTCGGCGTCGCCCCGCCGTATGGTCTCGAACGCTTCGCCTATCGCGTGTCCCCCGGTGGCACAGGCCGACACCACCGCCATGTTCGGTCCCTGCGCGCCAACGGCGATAGCCACCTGCCCGGAGGCCGAGTCGGGCAACATATTGGGTATGGCGAAAGGCGACACGCGCCCCGGTCCGCGCTCGCGCAAGACGTCAAGCTGGTGCATAATGGTGTTTATGCCCCCCATGCCCGTACCTATTATGACGCCTACGTTGGGGGCGTTTTCTTCCGTTATGTCAAGCTGTGCGTCAGCAAGAGCCTCTTGAAGTACCTGTAGCTTGATTTCCTCGTTGAGATGAGGAGCAAGAGCCGCCAAGGCTTGGGCGCCAGCTTCATCTTTGATTTCTTGTACATCAGCGAGAGCTTCTTGCAGTACCTGTAGTTTGAGTTCATCTTTGAAGTGGGGAGCAAGAGCTGCCAAGGCTTGGGCGCGTGAGAATTCTTCGTCTCTGATTTCGCGCGCGGTG
>JANPCT010000428.1:0-8520 GCA_031431095.1 Acidobacteriota bacterium
GCGCGCACGGAGAGGGCGAGTGGGCCCTTAAAATAGGTGGCGTCGCGCCCGCGATCTCTTGTGCGGCAGTGTGAATTCCGCCTTCAGGGGGAACGGCCGACGAGCCCGTCGTTGGCGTTCCTGTAGTTTCCGCCTTCAGGCGGAACGTCCGAGAGCGCCACTCTCACGACCCGGCTAGACGTCGCAGAGCGTGACCGCTTCCCGCAGGGAGGTCAGCGGGTCACGCGTGGGGACGAACTCGTGCGCGACATAGCCCTGGTACCCGGTGTCGGCGATCGCCGTCGCCACTGCGCGCCAGTTGACCTCCTGCGTCTCATCGAGCTCGTGCCGGCCCGGCACCCCGCCGGTGTGATAGTGCGCGATGTAGTCCTGGGTGTCGCGCAGCGTGCGGATCAAGTCCCCGTCCCTGATCTGCATGTGGTACAGGTCCGACAGCAGCTTGACCCTGGGCGAGCCCACCGCCTTGACGATCGCCACGCCGAACGCGGTGTGGTCCCCCTGGTAATCCTTGTGGTCCACCTTGCTGTTCAGGAGCTCGACGCAGATCGTGACGCCGGCGTCCTCGCCGATTTTCTTGACGCGGTTCAGCCCCTCGATGCAGTTGGCCGTGGCTTCCGCATCCCCCATCCCCTTGCGGTTGCCGAAGAAGGTGATGACGTTCGGGATCTGCATCGCCGCCGCCCGCGGGATCTTCTCCTCGAAGTTCTTGACGATGGCGTCGTGGTTCGCCTTCACGTTGAGGCCGTTCGCGATGCTGCCGCCGCCGGCGTTCGCCATCGAGCAGATCAGCCCGTGATCGCGCACGATCGCCCAATCCGGTTCCGAGAGCAGATCGATGGCGGTCAGCCCCATCGCCGCCACCGCCTTGCAGAACTCCGGCATCGGGATCGTGCCGTAGCACCATCGGGAGACCGACTGCTTCAGCCGTCCCTTCACGACCGCCTTCTGCGCCGCCCCGGCGCCGCCGCCCGTTCCGAGCGCCGCCGCCATGGCCGCGCCACCGGCTAATGCTTCGCGTCTGGTCATCGCCATCATGCTCCTCCCGCGGCGGCGAGTGGCGCCGCCGCTATTCCAGCTGAATGGGTTCGTCGCGGGTCTCGGCCTGCGGCTCCGGCAGGTGCTGCAGCAGGCGCGCGCAGGCGTTCCACCGCAGCACCGCGTCGTCATTCTGGGCCGGACGGATGGCTTCGGCGCGTTCGAAGAACGTCATCGCTTCGCGCAGCCATTCGGCGGCCGTCGCGGTCGAGGCGTAGCGATCGCGATGCAGCACCGCCTTGGCCCGGCGTTCCCGAATGATGCCGGCGTAATAGGAACGATCGTACTCGTCGGTCAGCCGCGCCACCAGATCGGTCGCGCGCGCCGGGGCGCTCCGCGACGAGGGCAGTTCCTCGCGGAACTGGTCCGTCAGCGCGAGCACGAGCATGACGAGGGCGTCCTGGTGGTTGGCGTCGATCTGCAGCACGTCGAGGCAGATGCTTTCAGCTTCACCCGGCTCGTTCAGCAGCCGGTAGCGCTCGGCCTTGACGAGGGCCGCCGGGATGGCGGCACGCGAGAGCGGTTTCAACGGCAACATGGCGCCCTCCTGCGAAGCTAAGACGTGAAGACGCGCAACAGCCGGGTCAGCGGGTCGTAGAACCGATCGACGACGCGCTCCTTCAGTGGAATGATCGCATTCTCGGTGATGGTGATGTGCTCGGGGCACACTTTCGTGCAGCAGCGCGTGATGTTGCAGTAGCCGGCGCCGTGCTGGTCCTTCAACGCCGGCACGCGGTCGGCGACGTCGAGCGGATGCATTTCGAGCGCGGCCGCGTAGGTGAGGAAGCGCGGTCCGACGAACGAGTCGTGCATCTGGTGATCGCGGAGGATGTGGCAGACGTCCTGGCAGAGGAAGCACTCGATGCACTTCCTGAACTCCTGGACGCGATCGACGTCCGCCTGCTGCATGCGCCACGTCCCGTCTGGCGCATCGGCCGGCCGCGGCGTGAACGGCGTGATGGTCTTCTTGACGCGATAGTTCCACGAGACGTCAGTGACGAGGTCCTTGATCAGGGGGAACGCGCGCATCGGTTCGACGGTGACCGGGTCGAGCAGGTTCAGCGTGTTCAGCCGCGTCATGCACATCAGCCGCGGATTGCCGTTGATCTCCGCGGAGCAGGAGCCGCACTTCCCCGCCTTGCAGTTCCAGCGGACCGCGAGGTCGCCGGCCTGGGTCGCCTGGATCTGATGGATGGCGTCGAGCACCACCATCCCGGGGACGACGTCCACCCGAAAGTCCTCGTAGTGTCCGCCGGCGTCGTCGCTGCGCCACACTTTGAACGCCGCGGTGGTCATGATTTCTGGTCCTCGATAATCTGCTTCAATTCGGGGGGCAACGACGGCAGCGGCATGCGCCGCACCTCCATCGATCCGTCCGGGCGCTGCCGGGTGACGATGTTGAACGTCCCGTACTCAGGGTTCTTGTCCGGGAAGTCCTCACGGAAGTGGCCGCCGCGGCTTTCTTTGCGTTCGAGGGCCGAACGCGTGATGGCTTCCGACACCGTCAGCAGATTCTTCAGATCGATCGCGGTATGCCATCCCGGGTTGTACTCGCGGTGGCCGCTGACGCCGGCGCGCGCCGCGCGCGCCCTGAGTGCCTCGAGCGCCGCCGCGGCCTCGCCCATCTCGCTCCCGGTGCGGACGATGCCGACGAGCCGCTGCATCATCTCCTGCAGATCGCTCTGAATCGTATACGGGTTCTCCGCCTGGCCCTGGCCGCGCTCGAACGGCTGCAGCGCCTCGTCCGTCGCGCGCTGCACCGACGCGGGATCGACGGGCTTGCGGGGATTGTCGCGCGCGAAGACCGCGGCGTACTCGCCGGCACGCTTGCCGAAGACGAGCAGGTCGGACAGCGAGTTGCCGCCAAGGCGATTGGCGCCGTGGATGCCGGCGGCGCACTCGCCGGCGGCGAACAACCCGGGGATCGACGACATCTGCGAATCGGCGTCGACGCGAATACCGCCCATGATGTAGTGCGTCGTCGGCCCCACTTCCATCGGCTCGGCGGTGATGTCGATGTCACCGAGCTCCTTGAACTGGTGGTACATGCTCGGCAGCTTGCGCTTGATGTGCGCTTCGCCTCCCGACACTTTCTTCTTGATCCAGGCGATGTCGAGGAAGACGCCGCCGTGCGGGCTGCCGCGGCCGGCCTTGACCTCGCGCATGATGCAGCGCGCGACGTGATCGCGCGTCAGCAGCTCGGGCGGCCGCCGCGCGTTCTTGTCGCCCTGGACGTAGCGCCAGCCTTCGTCCTCGTTGTCGGCGGTCTGGTTGCGGTACGGCTCCGGAATATCGTCGAACATGAACCGGCGGCCCTGGTTGTTGCGCAGCACGCCGCCTTCGCCGCGGACCCCCTCGGTGACGAGGATGCCCTGCACGCTGGGCGGCCAGATCATCCCGGTCGGATGGAACTGGATGAACTCCATGTCCATCAGTTCCGCGCCGGCGTGGTAGGCCAGGGCGTGTCCGTCGCCGGTGCCTTCCCAGCTGTTGCTCGTGATCTTGTAGGCGCGTCCGGCCCCGCCGGTGGCCAGCACCACCGCGCCGGCGTTGAACACCTTGAACCGCCCGCGCTCGCGCTCGTAACCGACCACACCGGACGCCCGGCCGTCCGTCAGCAGCAGGCTGACGACGGTGAACTCCATGTGGACGTCGATGCCGCGATGAATGCCGTGATCCTGCAGCGTGCGGATCATCTCGAGCCCGGTGCGATCGCCGACGTGCGCCAGGCGCGGATAGCGATGGCCGCCGAAATTGCGCTGCAGGATGCGGCCGTCCTTCGTGCGGTCGAACACCGCGCCCCACGCTTCGAGCTCGCGGACGCGATCGGGCGCTTCCTTCGCGTGCAACTCCGCCATCCGCCAGTTGTTCACGTACTGGCCGCCGCGCATGGTGTCGGCGAAATGGACCTTCCAGCTGTCGCGATCGTCCACGTTGGCCAGCGCAGCGGCGACGCCGCCTTCCGCCATGACGGTGTGCGCCTTGCCGAGGAGGGACTTGCAGATCAGTCCGACCTTCACTCCGGAGGCGGATGCTTCGATCGCGGCACGCAGGCCGGCGCCGCCCGCACCAATTACGAGGACGTCGTAGTCGTGGTGTTCGAAAGTCGTCACAGGATGCGGACGTCCGTCCAGATGCCCATCGAGCAGAGCCGCACGTAGAGGTCGGTGAAGCCCACCGAGCAGAGGCTGAGCCAGGCAAAGAGTTGATGTTTGCGGTTCATGCCCGAGACGCAGTTGTAGCAGCTCGATTGCAGCGCGTTCTTCGCGATCTCGTCCTTGCGGCCGCCGATGATGTGGCGCAGCGAGTGACAGCTGAACGTGTAGCTCGCGAGCAGCAGCGTATTGACCGTGAGGACGAGGCTGCCGACGCCGACGCCGATGCCGTCGTCGAAGCGGAACGACATCACCGCATCGTAGGTGAGGACGACGATGAACAGGATGCCGAGGTAGAGGAAGTAGCGGTGGATGTTCTGCATGACGAGCGGAAACGTCCGCTCGCCCCAGTACGACCGGCGCGGCTCGCCGACGGTGCATGCGGTCGGATCCTGCCAGAAGGCCTTGTAGTAGGCGCCGCGGTAGTAGTAGCAGGTGAAGCGGAAGCCGCCCGGCGCCCAGAGAATGAAGAGCGCCGCCGAAAACGGCAGCGCCGCCGGCCACCATCCGGGCTTGGGTCCGAGCCACGCGTGGTGACTGTCGCCGAACAGCAAGGGCGAATAGAAGGGCGAGAGATAGGGACCGAACTCGTAGTGCGCCCCTTGGAAGGCCGCCCACGTCGAATAGGCGATGAAGGTGGACAAGGCCAGGAAGACCGCGAGCGGCTGCGTCCACCAGAAGTCACGGCGCGAGGTTTCCCCGAATTTTCGCTGAATCAGCGGCAAAGTCTGCACGGAACCAGAAGATACTAGGCGGCATCGATCGAATGCAAATCCATTCGCCCGGATGACCGAAAACGAGGGTTTGAATTACGAAAAGTACACCCTCATCCGATTCAGATATCGCTTTCATTCCTAATCTGAACAGGCTATACATTTTGTGGCTTATTGCCGGTCGGTCAATCTTGGAGGAGGAAACCGTGAACCTTCGTTTGGAACAGCGTCGCAGCTGGTTGTACTCGCTGCTGGTCGTCCTCGCGCTATGCGCGACAGCGACCCCGGTCATCGCACAGATCCTGTACGGAAGCGTCGTCGGTGTGGTGAAGGATCCGCAGGGCGGCACGGTGCCGGGTGCCACCGTCTCGATCATCAACAAGGATACCAACCTCACGAAGGAGACGACGACCGACGCGGACGGCTCGTTCACCGTCAACAACGTGGCGGCGGGGCCGTACGACGTGAAGGTGTCGCTGCAGGGATTCCGCGAGAGCGTCCGCAAGGACGTGCCGGTGTCCATCGGCCAGATCGCGCGCGTCACCGTGACGCTGGAAGTCGGCTCGGTGAGCGAGACGGTCACCGTCGTGTCGGACACGCAGCTGCTGCAGACCGACAAGGCGGATGTGCACACTGAGTTGAAGTCGGCCGAGATCGTGGCGATGCCGCTCAACCGCTTCCGCAACTACCAGGCGCTGATGAACCTCGTGCCCGGGACGACGCCGATGGCGTTCGGCAACGCCGAGACCGACACGCCGGCGCGGTCGCTCGCGACCAACGTGAACGGCCAGGTCAACACCAACAACACGACCCGCACCGACGGCGCCACGAACATGAACATCTGGCTGCCGAACCACAACATGTATATTTCGCCGGCGGAGACCGTTGACACCGTCAACATCTCGACCAGCAGCTTCGACGCCGAGCAGGGCAACGCCGGCGGCGCGGCGGTCACCGTGATTACCAAGTCGGGCACCAACATCTTCAAAGGTTCCGGCTTCGAGTTCTACAACAGCGACAAGCTGAACGCGACGCCGCGGTACTTCAGCGCGGGCAACACCCCGCCGAAGCTGCCCTTGAAGTCGAACACATACGGCGGCACGCTCGGCGGCCCGATCGCCAGGAACAAGGTGTTCTTCTTCGGGTCGTTCGAAGGCTTCCGCCGCAGCCTCAGCACGTTCCAGAACTTCAGCGTTCCAGACGCGAAGCTGCGGGCCGGCGACTTCAGCGGCGCCGTCAACAACAACGGCTCGATCCAGCAGATTTACGATCCGCTCTCGGGCACGAGCAACGGCGTCGACCGCACGCAGTTCGCCAACAATGTGATCCCGACGAGCCGGCTCGATCCGATCGCCTTAAAGGTCTTGAGCCTCTTTCCGCAGCCGAACCAGGCAGGCATCGGCGCCGGCGGGCTGACCAACAACTACCGCCGCCAGGAAGATCGCACCTTCAACCGCGACAACACGGACGCCAAGGTCAACTGGAACCGCACGTCGGCCCACCAGATCTGGGGCAAGTTCAGCTACATGAACGCGGTCGTCGACGACCTGACCAACTACCTGGGGCCCGACCCGAAAGCCAGCGGCGATGGTGGCTTCACGAAGGTCTACCAGGCGACCGCCGGCCAGACCTGGACGTTGTCGCCGACGATGCTGATGGACATGACCTTCGGCTACGGCCGTCAGAACCAGCAGGTATACGGTCCTGACTTCCAGGCGGGAAACTACGGACTGGATGTGCTCGGCATTCCCGGCACCAACAACCAGCGGAATAACGCGTTCGCATATCCGGAGCGCTACGCGGGCTACCCGCAGCTCGAAACTGGCTTCAGCGCCGTCGGCAACCGCGATGGCTGGAACCCGATCTTCCGCGACGAGCGGACGTACACGTTGTCAACCAACGTGAGCAAGCTGAAGGGGCGTCACGATTTGCGCGGCGGATATCTGATGAACTTCTTCTACCTCGACCACTGGCAGCCCGAGACGGGTAACCCGCGCGGCCGGTTCGATTTCAACGGCGCGACCACTGCACTCAACGCGACCGGCGCCCAAGGGAACAATTTCTACAACCAGTACGCGTCGTTCCTGCTCGGGTATGTCGGCAACGCCTCCAAGAGCGTCCAGAACGAGCTGATGACGGGGCGCGAATGGCAGCACTCGCTATACTTCCGCGACCGGTGGACGCCGACCAGCAAGCTGACCTTCGACATCGGCCTGCGCTACGAGCTCTACCCGATCATGCACCGCGCCGACGGACGCGGCGTCGATCGCCTTGACATCGACAACCCCGACTTCAGCAAGCGGCTCGACGTCCTGATCGCAGGCCGTGGCAACAACCCGCAGAACAACGGCATGAAGATGAGCCGGGACAATTTCGCTCCCCGCCTTGGCGCCATCTACCGCCTCAACGAAAAGACGGTCTTGCGCACGGGATACGGCCTCACCTACAACGCCACTCCGTGGGCGCGCGCGGTGCGCGGCGACAACGACTATCCCATCACCATTGCCTCGAGCTTCCCGGCCGTCGATGCGTTCGGCTTCTCGCGGACGCTGGCGCAGGGTATCCCGACCATCAACGCGCCGGACCAGAGCAGCGGCCGTATCCCGCTCGATCGCGCCGCCGCCGAGTACACACCTGAAATCGGCAACGTCGATCGCGGCTACGTGCAGACCTGGAACGTGGCTTTCGAACGCCGCATCATGTTCGACACGTCGGTGGACGTCGCCTACGTCGGCGCCAAGGGAACCGGCGGCTACGCGGCGCTCGACATCAACGCGCCGACGGTGCTCGGCACAGGCAACCAGGGACGGCCCTTCTTCAACCTCATCCATCCCGGGGACACGCAGGGCCGCATCAACGCCATCAACTCCTGGGGCGACCGTCTTCGCACCAACTACAACTCCCTGCAGGTATCGCTCAACAAGCCCTTCACCCACGGGTTGCTGTTCAAGGGCGCCTATACGCTCAGCAAGTCGATGAACGAGAGCGACGCCGACGGCCGCTCCACGCTGAGCTGGAACACGCCGAGCGAGCTGTACCGCAACTACTCGCCCGCGGGCTTCGATCGCCGGCACAACTTCCAGATGGGCTTCGCGTATTCGTTGCCCTGGCAGAGCAACGGCCATCACGACAACATCGTGAGAGCCGTCGTGAACGACTGGCAGGTCAACGGGCTGTTCGCGGCCTTCAGCGGCACGCCATTCACGGTCACCGCCAACAGCACGGCGTTGAACACGCCCAGCAACACACAGACCGCGGATCTCACGGGTTCCTACACGGTCCTCGGCGGCATCGGCGCGGTGAGCAAGTATTTCGACACCACCGCGTTCGCGCAGCCCACTGGCGTCCGTTTCGGGACCTCGGGCCGCAATCAGTTCTACGGTCCTGGCGGCTACAACCTCGACTTCTCCGTGTTCCGCGCCTTCCCGTTCGCGGGCACGCGGCGCATCGAAGTACGGGCGGAGGCGGGCAACGTCCTGAATCACGGGGTCTTCGGCAACCCGCAGGGCAGCATCACGTCCGGCACGTTCGGCCAGATCACCGGCGTGAATGGCAACTATCCGGAGCGCCAGGTCCGGCTCGGTCTGCGCATCCAGTTCTAGTTACTGGAATCGGGT
>JANPCT010000429.1:0-4894 GCA_031431095.1 Acidobacteriota bacterium
CCGCGCCGACGACCTGCTGCTGTTCGCGAACTACAACCAGGCCGCGCCGAACAACGCCGCCGGCAGCATCGCGCTGGCCAACCGGCGTCCGATTGCCGGCTTCGCCGATATCACCTACCCGTTCAACGGCGGCAAGTCGCGCTACAAGGCCTTCCAGGCCAAGTTCGACTGGCGACTGTCGCGTGACGTGTCGGTGCTGAGCGCGCTGACGCTGTCGCAGACGAAGGACAATGGATCGCAGTCGCTCGAGCACGCCAACGGCTACTTCCCGGCGCCCCAGGACTTCCGCAACCCGGAGGCGGACTTCGGGTATTCGGAGTATCACCAGCCGTACAACAACACCACGAGCTTTGTCTGGACGCTGCCGTTCGGGCATGGCCGGCGCTGGGCCTCCGGCGCCTCGCGCCTCGTCGACGCGGTGATCGGAGGGTGGCAGCTCGCCGGCGTCAATCGCGTCAATGCGGGCGAGCCGGTGACGCTGACCTACACGCCGGGCGCGACGTTCGTGGTGTCGGGCATCGCGCAGGATTTCCGCGGCGCCAACAACTACCGTCCCAACGTCAGCTGCGATCCGTACGCGCAAGGCGGTGCGCAGACGATCGCCAACTGGTTCGACAAGGCGTGCGTCACGGTGCCGACCGATCCCAGCCAGCCGTTCGGCAATGCGCGCCGGAATGCGGTGCGCGGGCCGCTCTTCTGGCAGCTCGACACGGCGGTTTCCAAGCGCTTCGCGCTCGGCGGACCGGCGCAGTTCGAGTTCCGCCTCGAGGCGTTCAACCTGCTGAACCGGACGAATTTCCGCACCCCCAACGGCAACCGCAGTTCGGGCGCGTTTGGCACCATCACCTCGACGCTGGATCCGCGCCAGCTGCAGCTGGGATTCAAGCTGCTGTGGTAAGGGCCGCCATCGCGCTGTCGCTCGCGGGCACCCTGCTGGCGGCAGCGCCGGCGCGCCCGCTCATCATCGGGCACCGCGGCGCCAGCGGACACCGGCCGGAACACACGGTGGCCGGGTACCGCCTCGCCGCCGAAATGGGCGCCGACTTCATCGAGCCCGACCTCGTGTCGACGAAGGACGGCGTGCTGATCGCGCGCCACGAAAACGAGATCGGCGGCACCACGGACGTCGCGGCGCGTTTTCCCGATCGCAAGGCGACGAAGACCATCGACGGGCAATCGATCACGGGATGGTTCTCGGAGGATTTCACGCTCGCCGAGATCAAGACACTGCGCGCGAAGGAGCGGCTGGCATTCCGATCGCACGAGTTCGACGGCCGCTTCGAAGTACCGACGCTCGACGAAGTGATCGGGCTGGCGCAGCAGCTTGGACGCGAGCTCGGACGCCCGATCGGCATTTACCCCGAGACCAAGCACCCGACCTATTTCCGCGGCATCGGGCTGCCCCTCGAGCAGAAGCTGCTGGCGTCGCTGGACAAGGCCGGCTGGAACCGGCATGACGCACCGGTCTTCATCCAGTCCTTCGAAAGCGGCAACCTGCGCGACTTGCGCGCACTGACCAAGGTCCGCCTCGTGCAGCTGGTCGACGTGCGCGCCGCGGACCGGCTCACCGATGCGGGGCTGAAGGCCGTCGCCGCATACGCGGACGGCATCGGGCCCGACAAGCAGCTGGTCATCCCCGTCAACGCGGATCGCACCGTCGGGCCGCCGACAGATCTCATCGCGCGGGCCCATGCGGCCGGCCTGCTGGTCCACATCTACACCATCCGCATCGACAAGGAGTTTCTCTCGCCGACCTACGCGGGCCATCCGGAGAAGGAATTCGAGGCGTTCCGCGCGCTTGGCGTTGACGGCGTCTTCACCGACTTTCCCGACGTCGCGGCAAAGATCTACGGCGTCCAGTCCGGCGCCGCGCGGTAACGCCCCGCATACGCGTTGCGCGGCGGATTGTACGCAGCGCTGCCGCCCTCAATCGCCCTGATACTCCTTCGTGTGACCGGCCAGCAGCGCTTCCTGTGCGTTGACCGGCCGCCTCGCCGCGTTCCGGCGGTCGGTATCCCCCGGACGCGTCCAGCGTCCACGCCCGGCCGGTATCCCGCAGATACAGATCGAGCACGGTGTCACGCAGGTAGGCGCGCAACGGGGATCGGTCACCGGTCAGAGCATCTCCACCGCCGGTCGAGGTTGCGCCCCATGAGGTCGGCGCTGCCGATGAACACCTCCGGGTCGCCGGCATTGTCGAACCAGAAGATCCGTGTGTGCAGATGCCTGTAACGGGGCCAATGCCCGGACGATGTTTACAGACTGTTTACACCGATACCGGCGATCGTGGGATACAACTTCGATCCGCATGTTTGATAAATAGCTACATCAGGAAGGTCACACCCGCAGGTTCTCGATCAGGGAGCGAGGCGGCGACGGGTGGGAAGTGCGCGACGAGCAGGACAATCGAGTCCTGAAAGAAGTCTGTTACACCGACTGGCATCGCGTCGAGCGCGCGCTCAGCGTCTTCACCCTGCAGATTGACGAGCTCGAGAGCCGCGGCTGGAGGGACTGACACCTTCCGGTCGTCTCACCCGGCGTCTTCCCCTCCAGTCCTTCCTGTCGCTGGATTGTTACCTCGTCTTCGCCGGAACATCACGCGCGCTCGATACCATCCGGGGACTGCCTGGAGAATGGAGGACGCCGTGAACAATCGGATGACCGCCGGCGCGCGAGACGACAGAGCCAACGACGTCGGAACGCTGTGGACCATGCGCGCGCAGCACCGCGGCGCGCGCTGCGCCCTGACGCCTGGCCGCGCGACTGGGAGATTCGCGTCGTCATGGACTGCGCCATCCTGATCGCCGAGCGGTGCCGGAAGCCAGCTGACGCCTTCGCGCTCGCCGAGCGCTGGAAGGATCGCATGATCAAGCTGGGATGGGAGCCGGTGGTGCCACCGGCGGCCAATCGGCTGTCGCGCTCGGCCTGATGCTCCTCAACCGACGCGCTCTCGACCGCGCGCCGGGTGGCGACCATCGCGCCACGTGCCGCGCCCTCACTCGTTGAAGCGATAGCCGAGACCGATCACGGTCTCGATCTGCTGCCCGGCGAGGCCGAGCTTGGCGCGCAGGCGACCGACGTGGACGTCCACCGACCGCGTCTCGATGAACCGGTCGTAGCCCCACACCCGTTCGAGCAGTCGATCGCGCGAGAGCACGCGATTGCGGTTCTCCACCAGGAATCGCAGGAGCTCGAATTCGCGGCGCGTGAGCCGCACAGGCGCGCCGTCCACCGCGATCGACACGGCCTCGAAGTCGGCGACGAGGTGCTTGCCGCGGTACTCGGACTGGCGCGCCTGCGTGCCCGGGGGCACCCGCCGGCGCAGCACGGCGCGGACGCGCGCGCCCAGTTCCCGCAGGCTGAACGGCTTGGTCATGTAGTCGTCGGCGCCGAGATCGAGGCCGCCGACGCGATCGGACTCTGAGGTCCTCGCGGTCAGCATGATGATCGGCAGCAGCCGTGTTTCGGGGCGTTGCCGCAGGATGCGGCACACTTCGTCGCCGCTGACGACCGGCAAGTTGAGATCGAGGATGACGAGGTCGGGCGGCCGGCCGGCGATTGAGCGCAACGCCTCGTCGCCGCGGCCGACGATTTCGACTGAGGCATCGCCGGATCGTTCCAGCGTGTGTTTGATGAGGCCGGCGATATCGTGCTCGTCCTCGACGACCAGCACTCGTGGGGGTATCACACCTGACAGCGTATCGGCTGTCGGTCTCACCTGTGTGACGCGTCTGTTACCGCCGCGTTAAGACTCGCGACACTAGTGCTCCGATCGCGAAATACCTCGGCATTCGACCGGCGCTGCATCCCGCGCTGCGGCGTTGCTCCTCCCCGACATACTCCCGGTATGCGTGGTCGTCGCGCCTTGCAGCGCGGGCGCTTCACCGGTCTCGGTGCGCGAGCCATTTCGCGATCGGAGCACTAGCTGCCACGCTGCATCCTTTCCAGGCGCGCCGTGGCGACTCGTGCCAGCACCGAACAGGTGAGCACCATCGCGACCAGCACCAGCGCGCCCGCCCACGCCTGCCGGTGCCAGTCGGGGTAGGGCGACGTCGCGAACGTGTAGACCTGCACCGTCAGCGTCGAGATCGGCTGGCGGGGATCGGTGCTGAAGTAGGCGTTGTTGAGCGCCGTGAACCCCTGCGGCGCGGTCTCTCGGGCGACGCGCGCGAGAGCGAGCTGAATGCCGGTCTGGATGCCGGGCTGGGCGGCCGGCAGGACCCCGCTGAAAACCGCTCGCGCGCGCGTCGCGCCGAGGGCGAGCGCGCCTTCGCGCAGCGACGCCGGAACCAGGCGCAGCAGCTCCTCTGTCGTCCGCATCACCAGCGGCAGCATCATGATCCCGAGCGCGAACCCGCCGGCGATGGCGGAGAAGTGGTGGAAGGGCAGCACGGCGACGCCGTAGGCGAAGACGCCGATGACGATCGACGGCACGCCGTTGAGTGTGTCGGCCGCGAAGCGGATCGTGTTGGCGAGACGCGTGCCGCGGTATTCCGACGCGTAGATGCCGGCCGTCACCCCGATCGGAATCGCGAAGATGGCCCCCAGCCCGGTCACCATCAGCGATCCGACGATCCCGTTAGCCATGCCGCCGCCGGCCTCACCCGCCGGCACGGGCATGTTCGTAAAGAAAGTCCAGGTGACCGATGAGAAGCCCTGCTTCAGGACATAGAAGAGAATCAACACCAGCGGCACGAGCGCCAGCAGGACTGCCGCGCCGCACATCAGCACGACGAGGTGCGACATGAACCGCCGCCGCGCGTTCCTCGTCATGCCGCCTCCGCCGCGGGCGCGGCGGCCCGCGCGGCGCGCGGCCGCGTCTCCCGGCCGAGCGACCAGATGAACGCCCGCGACAACATGTTCACGCCGAGCGTGATGATGAACAGCACCAGCC
>JANPCT010000430.1:0-2018 GCA_031431095.1 Acidobacteriota bacterium
GACGCTGCGGCGGCTGCCGCAGCGGCCGTCGATCGTGCCGCCAGCTGTACCCCTGCGACCTGCCGAATCGGCCTGCTCGGCCTCGGCAACGTCGGCTCGGCGTTCGCCCGCCACGTGCGCGAATCGGCCCCGCACCTTACCGGCCGCGGTTTCGTTCCACTGGTCTCCACGGCGCTGGTCCGCAGCACCGCGCAATCTCGGGCAGCCGCCGTCTATGTCAATGCCGTCACCGATCACGTCGACGACTTCTTTGCCGAACCCGTGGACGTGATTGTCGAAGCGCTCGGCGGCGTGGAGCCGGCCTACACGCTGGTGCGCCGCGCGCTCGATTGCGGCATTCCCGTCGTGACCGCCAACAAGTCGCTGATCGCCGCCTACGGTGAGGAGCTCGCGCACGTAGCGCGGCGGCGCGCGACCGCACTCCGTTTCGAGGCGAGCTGCATCGCCGGCGTGCCGTTCCTCGGGACGTTCGCGCGGCGCCCGCTCGCTTCCCGCGCCTCCGGTGTGACCGCGATTCTCAACGGCACTTCGAACTCGATCCTCACGGCGATGACATCCGGCGAGACGTTCGATGCGGCGCTCGCGACCGCGCAGCGCCTCGGCTTCGCGGAGCCGGATCCCTCGATGGACATCAGCGGCGCCGACGCCGCGGAAAAGCTCACCATTCTCATCCGCTTGTTCGGCCGGCTGCTCGTCGATCCGGCGGCGCTGCCGCTCGACGGCATCGCCAGTGTCGAACCGGCAGACATCGCCGCCGCCGCGGCATTCGGCGGCGCCATTCGGCCCGTCGCGCAGGCGGCGTGGAGCGATCGCGCCATTCAGGCGTTCGTCGGTCCTGCGTTCGTCGGCGGCGCGCACCCTCTCGCGCGCGTCGGCGGCGTTACCAACGGCATCGTCATCGCGCCAATCAGGAACGGCACTGGCGTGCAGGGGGTGCAATGTTTCATCGGGCCGGGCGCAGGACCCGACGTCACCGCCGCCACGCTGCTCGACGATGTCGCGGAGGTAGTGACGGAACGCCGCGTCTCCCCCCCGTCACCCGAGTCGTCGCAGACGGCGACCTCAGTCGTCCGGCCGCACTCGGCCTGGTTCGTCCGGCTCGAAGGCGATGCTCGCGAGTCCGACATCGCCGACCTGCTCGGCTCGTACGGCATCTGGACCACGCGCGTCGAGCGGCGCGGCGGCCGTGCCTACGTGCTCACCTGTTCTGCGGCTTACACCCGCGTGCAGGGTGCGCTCGACGCGCTGCAGGCGGCGACGAGGGGTACGGCAGCCGGGTTCCCCGCCATCCTCGACATGGAGGGACCATGCTGAGCGTGCTCAAGGTTGGCGGCTCGGTCCTGCGCGATGCGGCGTCGTACGCACGGGTCGCGCGATTTCTGCGGGATCGCCTCGTCGAGCGCGGCGACGAACAGCTCGTGGTCATCGTCTCCGCGGAGCATGGCGCCACCGACGACCTGCTCGCGGAAGCCCAGGCGATCGCCGCTGATCCCGCCGACAACGCGCTGGATCTGTTGTGGTCCACCGGCGAGCTGCGGTCGGTGGCGCGCCTCACGCTCCATTTGCAGGAGCTCGGCGTCAGTGCGATTCCCTTCAACGTACATCAGACCGGGCTCGTCGCCGATCGGGTAACGGGGACTGCGGTGCGTCCGTTGCGCCTGCTGGCCGCACTCGCCGCCTCGCGCATTGTCATTGTCCCCGGCTTTCTGGGCGTGAGCGCCGGGGGCACGATCGCGTCCCTGGGCCGGGGCGGTTCGGACCTGACCGCCGTGCTGCTTGCCATCGCGGTGCGCGCCAACGCCTGCGAACTGATCAAGGACGTGCCCGGCTACTTCACCGCCGATCCGCATCGCGACGCGGACGCGAGGCCGATTCACGATCTCACCGTTGACGAGGCGCTGCGCATGGCCGACGCCGGATGCGACCTGGTACAGCGCGCGGCGCTCGTCGCCGCCGGACAGGCGGACCTCGATCTCGTCATCCGCAGCATCGACGCCGCGGCCCCCATTACCCGTTGC
>JANPCT010000431.1:0-1802 GCA_031431095.1 Acidobacteriota bacterium
CGTCGCCGGCGTTGATGATCTTCGACTTGCAGATCCGCGAGAGCAGGTGACACGCGCCAGAGCTGGCGTGGCGCATGACGATCATGTCCGGCGACATCGCCTCGAGGTTGAGGGCGGTGTCCACCAGGGTCTCGCCCTTGACGACGCTCGAGGTCGCAATTGCGACGTTCAACGTGTCGGCGCTCAGCCGCTTCTCGGCCACCTCGAACGACGTGCGGGTCCGGGTGCTCGGCTCGAAGAACAGGTTGACGACGGTGCGGCCGCGCAGCGTCGGGACTTTCTTGATCGGCCGATGCGCGATCTCCTGCATCGCCGTCGCCGTGTCGAGGATCAGGACGATCTCCTCCGGCGACAGGTCCGCGATGCCGAGCAGGTGCTTCTGCTTCAGCCGCGTCGTCGGGACATCGGCACGAGCAACGACCTCCGCCACGGCGTCACTCTTCCGCGGTCTGGATGAGGACATCGTCATGACCATCTACCTCCTCGAGCCGCACCTGCACGCTTTCGCGACGCGAGGTGGGGACGTTCTTGCCGACGTAGTCCGCCTTGATCGGAAGCTCGCGATGGCCGCGGTCGACCAGCACGATGAGCTGAATGGAACGCGGCCGGCCGAAGTCGATGAGGGCGTCGAGCGCCGAGCGGATGGTCCGGCCGGTATAGAGCACGTCGTCGACGAGCAGGATGCGCTTGTCGTCAATCGAGAACGGAATCTCCGTCCGGCGCACCACCGGCTGCGGCCCAACCGCGTGGCGCATCAGGTCGTCGCGATACAGCGTGATGTCGAGCGTTCCGGTCGGCACCTCTTCGTGGTTGATGTCGCGCAGAGCGTGCGCGAGCCGGCGCGCCAGCGGCACGCCGCGCGTGCGAATGCCGACGAGCGCCAGGTCGCTCGTGCCGCGGTTTCGTTCGAGAATTTCGTGGGCGATTCGCGTGAGGGCGCGGGACATGCGGTCCGCGTCCATGATCTGGGGCATTCCAACACCTCTTCGCGGCCTCGCGGGACCGCAGTTAAAGAGTTCGACGGAGATGATAACACGCGATCCCGACGGCAGACCGCGCTAACGAATCGGCACCTCGCGCCATTCGCCGTTGATGGCGAGTGGTGCCGACCCTTTCCACGAGCCCAGCGAGGGTCCGGGCTGATACTCGTCGCCGAGGCGGTAGACGCGGTTGACGCGGGTGAGCAAAACGGAGGCGGGTCCTTCGGGCGGCGGAGTATTGGCGCGGGGCGGCAACGAGAACGCCTTGAAGCGTACGGCGTCCGGCGCGCCCGCCCCTGCCGGCAGCGCGACGGCGCCGCGGAAACAACCGGTCCGCGCCACTCTGAATTGCGGCAGGCCGCGATCCGAGTCGAACCAGCGCGCCGTGCCGGACGCATCGACGGCGCGCACCGAGAAGGCGACGCTCGCGTTCTGCAGATCGCTGCACGCCTCGACGAACACGAAACGCCGCGGGTCGGGTATGCGCCCCGACCCGGCGGGGGCCTCGTCGACGAGCTTCTTCTCGCGGATCATTTCCTTCGCCGCCAGGGTGTGAATCCAGGGGTGCGCGTCCATCACGGCCTCGCGCGAGACGTCGGTCAAATCAAATTTCTGCGGCTGCGGCGCAAAGCGCATCTGCGCCGGACCGGACTCGCTCACCATGTTGTTGTCGGTCGAGACCCACTGCAGTGGATGAGCGCCTTCGTGCCGCCCCTTGAACGCCGGCACCTCGTGATTGGGTCCCTGGAACTCCTCGGCGATGACCCGCCCCTGCCGGTTCAGTGTGACGCCATAGATAAACTCGACGTCGGTGGTGCGGCC
>JANPCT010000432.1:0-2691 GCA_031431095.1 Acidobacteriota bacterium
GCGATGCGCAAGACGGGCGCACCAGCGGCATCGTACCAGCCATACGCCACGGTGGCGGGCGTCGCTTCAAGCCGGTGCACTTTCGGCTGCGCGACAAATGCGGCGGCGCCGACGACCATCAGGCTTGCCAGCACTGCTCGCATCACGCTCACCTCTCGCGGCTATTTGAAGAGATCGTCGAAGGACTTCTTGGCGCTGGATTGACTGTTCGGCGCCGGCGTCGACTTGGTCTCGCGCTCGACGGTCGTTCGCGGCTCGAAATGGGTGCAGTCGTTGCGCGCGTCTTTCGGCGACACCCTGACCAGCACCGGCCGGTGGCATTCGAAGGTCGCTCCGGAGTCGAAATGCGAGCATTGCGCGCAGCTGTGCAGGTCGGACTGGCACTTCGAACACTGGCCCGTTGCGCTCCACGCGGACGCGAGGGTGAGCTCAGTGCCGCAGCGGACACACTTCACCACCTCGCGAAAGCCCGGCATGCTGAAGGTCTTGGGAGAGATCGGCGGCTGCCCGCGCGGCGCGTATTCCTTCTTCTGCGCGGGCGTGCGCTCGCCGCTGCGCGGCTCACGCGGCTCGTCCTGGTAACCGCGCTGGCGGTACTTGCGATCAGACATGTCGGAGGGGGGGATTGTACAGCTTTTCCGTGGCCGAACGCCGCGGAGCTCATGATTCTAGAGGCTCAAGCCGATTCCCTCCTATTAGGTGAGCTGGGGAACGGCCCCCGCGCGGCCGACGTATGGAACAACCATGATGCAGTCAGTACGCCGCCGGATGCTCCCGCTGCTCGTTCTGCCGCTGCTGTTCGGCGCCCTGGCCGGCTCCGGCTGCGATATCGTCACCGCCGACTTCCGCTCGGAGGAGTCGGCCGAGTGGCACAAGACGTACGCGCTCGAGACCAGCGGGCGTGTTGAAATCAATAACGTCAACGGCAAGATCCAGGTCGAACCATCGGCGGGCAATACCGTCGATGTCACGGCCGTGAAGAAGGCGCGTGGCGCAAGTCCGGAGGCCGCCAAGGCCGCGTTGAATCGCGTCAGCATCGCCGAGGACGTGTCGTCGGGCCGTATCAAAATCGACACGAAACAGGAGCGCATGACCGGCATCGTCCTGCACGGCGGCAACGTGCAGGTGGAGTATCGCGTCAAGGTGCCGGCCGGCGCCGAGGTCAGGTTCACGACGGTGAACGGCGGCATCGAGATCACCGGGCTGAATGGACGCATCACGGCCGAAACCACCAACGGCGGCGTGACGGCCAGAAATATCGGCGGACAGCTCGACGCGAGCACCACCAACGGCGGCCTCGATATCGATCTCGCGCGCCTGGCCGACGGCGGCGTCAAGCTTGACTTCACCAATGGCGGCCTGAAGATGCGCCTGCCGCGCGATGCGAAGGCGACGATATCCGCCAGCATCAGCAACGGCGGCATCGACGCCGGCGACCTTGCCATCCAGAGCAGCGGGGAGAACTCGCGGCGGCGTCTCGAAGGGCGCCTCAACGGCGGCGGCAGCCGCGTGCAGATCGAAGGGACCAACGGCGGCATCACGCTCTCGGGCCGATGACGATCCGGGTGGCCGTCGAATAACGGCGGGCCCCGTGTAAACCGACGCTGCTCGAGTACGCGCAGCGGAGATGGACGGCGAGGCGGAAATCTTCAGGGCTCAACTACTCGTGGCACCAGCTTTGGCAAGCCGGCGCTGAAGGAGTCCGAGGACGGCCGCTTCAGACTCCGTCAGCCGTCCCACCGCGGCGGCGGTGCGGCTCGCGCGCTGCGCAACCGTCTTCAGCATCGACCCGTCGAGGTAGGCGTCGATTACGGCGGGGTGCACGTAGCATTTCCGGCACACCGCGCGCGTGTTCCCCAGCTTCTTCGCGACCTGCTCGATGGCCGAGACGATGTTCTTCTTCGCAGCGGCGTCGGAGTCCACGGCTTCATAGTCCCGCAGCAGCTGCGCCGCCAGCACGGTTCCTGCCCACGTTCGAAAATCCTTCGAGGTGAAGTCGGTCCCGGTGATGTCCTGCAGGTACGCATTGACATCGGCGGAGCCGATGTCCACGGCGCGGCCATGCTCGTCGCGATACTGAAACAACTCCTGCCCCGGCAGGTCGCGGCATTGCCTGACGATCCGCGCCAGGCGGCGATCGTCGAGCTCCAACTCGTGCTCGACGCCGCTTTTCCCCCGGAAGATGAACCGGACCCGCGATCCCGAAATCTGCACGTGGCCGTCACGCATGGTCGTAAGGCCGAACGATTTGTTGTGGCGCGCGTACTCGTCGTTGCCGACGCGAATGAACGTCTTCTCCAGCAGCTTGAGGAGCGCGGCGAGAACTTTCTGGCGGGGCAGGCCCTGGCGCTGCAGGTCCGCGTTCGTCCGCTGCCGGATCAGCGGCAAGGCCCGGCCGAATTCAACCATGCGGCCGAACTTGGTGCCATCGCGGACTTCGCGCCATTTAGGGTGATATCGGTACTGCTTTCGTCCTCGCGCATCGCGGCCCGTCGCCTGGAGATGTCCGCGCGGATCAGGGCAGATCCACACCTCGGTCCACGCCGGAGGGATGACCAGCGAGCGAATACGTTTCATGTCCGCGCTGTTGACCGCCTTGCCGCGGCCGTTCACGAATCGAAAGGCGCGCCCGCTCTTGACGCGGCGCAGCCCGGGACGATCGTCGCTCGTATAGGAGAGTCCGGCGGCGCG
>JANPCT010000433.1:0-4418 GCA_031431095.1 Acidobacteriota bacterium
CGAGCAGACCGTCTGGCTGTCGAAGGACATCGCCCGCCGCATCGAGAACGAGCTCCAGTACCCTGGCCAGATCAAGGTCACGGTGATACGTGAGACCCGGGCGACTGAATTTGCGCGCTGATACAGAACGCGTCACGGACGACGGCAGCGCGGCGCGGTTGACGTCGAATCTCCGTCCCGACAATCCTGGCATGCGCGGTGAGCGGGACGTGATCGCCCGGATCCGCGCGCGTGTGCCCGCTGCCCCACCATGGCTCCTCGTCGGCATCGGCGACGACGCGGCCGTGGTGAAGCCGGAGCGCGGCGCGCTCGAGGTCCTGACCACCGACGGTCTCATCGAAGGCGTGCACTTCGAGCGGCGCTTCAGCGGACCGCGAGAGATCGGCTGGAAAGCACTGGCCGTGAATCTGTCCGACATCGCCGCCATGGGCGGCACACCTCGTCTTGCGCTGCTGTCACTCGCCCTGCCGGCCTCGGCGTCCGACGCAGAGGTCGATGCGATACTGGATGGTTTCCTGGCGCTCGCGGCGGAATCCCGCGTGACGCTGGCGGGCGGCAACATCACACGCTCACCGGGCCCGCTGATGATCGACGTCACCGTCGTCGGCTTCGCGCGGGCGCGTCACATCCTGACGCGCAGCGGCGGCCGCGCAGGAGACGACCTCTACGTCACAGGCGAGATCGGCGCCGCGGCGGCGGGGCTGTCGTTTCTGCAACGGCAGGAGACCGGGGACGCGAAGGAACCGCGAGACCCGACGCAGCCGCGCGACGCGCGGGGACCGCAGGCGGCGGAGAACATCGGGGGCATGGCCGCGTGCGTGAGGCGTCACTGCGCACCAGAGCCGCGCCTGCGCATCGGCGCCCTGCTCGGCAGGAATCGCGCGGCGACGGCCTGCATGGACCTGAGCGACGGCCTTGCCGATGCGGTGCGGCAGATCGCCGAGGCCTCCGGGACCGGAGCGGCGATCGACGCGGCGGCGCTGCCCATCCCGTCCGCAGCACGCCAATGGTATGGGCTGGCCGGAATCGATCCCATCCTCGCGGCAACCGCAGGGGGCGACGATTACGAGCTTCTGTTCTCCGCGCCCAGGCGCGCGCGGGGCCGGCTGGCCACCGTGACGCGGCAGGCGCGCGGCATTCCGATTACGCGCATCGGCCAGCTCACGAAGGAACCGCCAATCGTCCTCGTCCGCGACGGTGTGCCGGAACCCCTGCCGCGGGGCTTCGTCCATTTCTGAGTCCCCGATGAAGACGTCGCCGCGCATCCGCCGCTGGCTCGACCAGCTCCTTCACACGCACGACACACCCGAGCGAACCGCGGCGGCATATGCGCTCGGGGTGTTCTTCGGGTTCTCCCCGCTGCTCGGCCTGCACACCGTTCTCGGTCTGGCCTGCGCCTTCGCGTTCAATCTCAACCGCGTTGCGGTCCTGCTCGGGATTTATTCCAATCTGCCCTGGATTCTGCCCGCCTACTACTCGCTCGCCACGCTACTCGGCGCGACATTTCTGCGCGTCAAGGTTCCCCCGAACCTCCTGCGCGACCTCCAGGCCGCGTTGGCGGACGCCTCCTGGGCTGACTTCCGGCAACTGGGTCATGCCCTGACACCGCTCGCCTGGGCCTACGTACTGGGGTCGACCATCGGCGCGCTCATACTTGCGCTGATCGGCTACCGCGTGGCACTCGCAATGATCATCGCGCACCGGCGGCGCATCGATTTACAGCAGCAACCCTAACGGAATCAACAGCTTACAATTTCGAAATCCTATGGTTCGGGCCTTTGACTGAACGGCTCGAGGGGCCTATAGTGGGTCTCAGGCCAGCCCGTCTATGGCCGCCAGAACCATGCTGATTTCCCGATCGCTTGGACGGAAACTGACGGCGACGGTAACGGTGGCCTGCGGCTTCGTGCTGATGTACGAAGCGACGGTCATGGACTTCCGCGACCTCCCGCTTCTGGTGCAGTCTTCGTCCGCCGAAGCGATCTCACTGCCGAGCCAGGCGACCCACCTGCGGTTCACCGCGAGCGCCTTCCATCCGATGTCGCGCGGCGTGCTGAACCGGCGATCGAAGTGAATACCCTCGACCAGTCCGTCGGTCGTGAGGATCTCGAGCGCGTTGCGCTCGGGCCTGGCCACCGCCGCGTCGTCGCCGATGCCGACGACCAGCCATGGCGGCGCCTCGGGTACGCGGGCCCGTATCTCGGCGATCAGGCTGCGCTCCCCGGTTGCCGCCGGTGTTGCACCTGTCCCGAGCGCCGTCGAGGGACTACCTGGCAAATTCCGTGGCCCGCGTTTCCCGTATGACGGTGACCTTGATCTGGCCGGGGTACTGGAGCTCGGTTTCGATCCGGCGCGCGATGTCCTTCGAGAGCCAGATCGTCTGCTCGTCAGACACCTGCTCGCTTTCGACGAGGATGCGGATTTCGCGTCCGGCCTGCAGCGCGAAGGCCTTCGACACGCCGGCAAAGGAATCGGCGATGCTCTCGAGCTTTTCAAGCCGCTTCACGTAGGACTCGAGGATGTCGCGCCGCGCGCCCGGCCGCGCCGCGGAGATGGCATCGGCCGCCTGGACGATCATCGCCTCGAGCGACGGCCAGTCGATGTCCATGTGATGCGCGGCGACCGCCTGCAGGACCGGCTCGCTCTCCCCGTGTTTCCGAAGGAAGTCGAGCCCGAGCTCGAGGTGCGTGCCCTGCAGATCCCGATCGATGCCTTTGCCGATGTCGTGCAGGAACGCCGCGCGCGCGGCGACCTGGCCGTTGAGTCCGAGCTCCTTGGCCATGATGCCGGCGAGGAACGCGACTTCGAGCGAGTGGTTGAGTACGTTCTGTCCATAGCTCGTGCGGAATTTCAGCCGGCCCATCATGCGGAGGATTTCCGGATGCAGGTCGTAGAGACCGAGCTCGAACGCGGCCGCCTCGCCCTCCTTGCGAACCGTATCTTCCATCTCCGCCTTCACCTTCTCGACGACTTCCTCGATTCGGGCGGGATGGATGCGTCCGTCGGCAATCAGGCGCGCGATGGCCTGCCGCGCCACTTCACGGCGGAACGGGTCGAACGACGACAGGATGATCGCACCCGGCGTGTCGTCAACGATCAGCTCCACGCCGGTAGCGGTCTCGAGGGCGCGGATGTTGCGCCCCTCGCGCCCGATGATCCGTCCCTTCATGTCGTCGCTCGGCAGGTCGACGACCGAGACGGTGGTCTCGATGGCGGTATCGGCGGCGCTGCGCTGGATGGCGTCGGTGATGATTTGGCGGGCGCGCGCGCCGGCCGTCTCGCGCGCCTCGGCGTCGAGGCGCTTGACGAGATTGGCCGCGTCGCGGCGCGCGTCGGCTTCGATCTGTTTCAACAGGAACTCACGCGCCTCGTCGGCGGTGAGGCCGGCGACACGCTGCAACTCGCGTTGCCGTTCGGCGACGAGGTGCTCGCTGCGCACCGCAGCGGCATCGAGGCGTTTGTGGGTCTCCGCGGCGGCGGTGTCGCGCGCGCGGAGGTCGCGTTCGAGCGCGTCGGCCGCGGACAGCCGGTCCGCCAGGCCGCGGGTCTTGTCGGCGAGGCCCTGCTCCAGCGCAAGGATTTCCTGCTGCCGGGCGCGCGCGCGCCCTTCGGCATCCGCCAGCACCGCGTGCGCTTGTTCCCGGGCTTCGAGCTGCGCTTCTTTTTTAAGGGACTCGGCCTCGCGTCCGGCCTGCTGCTGGAGGATGGCCGCTTGTTGTTGAGCGCGGCCCATCGTGTCGCTCGCGATACGCCTGCGGCTGGCCACCCACCAGGTGATGGCTGCCAGCGTCGCGAGGTCACCGACGGCCGATAGTATGCCGACGAGGTACACGGCGGACGGACTCATCGCGTGACCTGCTATCCGTGATCGGCGGCGGCCGCCGGGTTGTCTCTGGGGGAAAAGGCCCCGCTTTGCCGTGTGGGGAGGTCGTTTGAACCTGGGTTAAACCAGGTGGAACCGCTGTATTTCGCCGCGCGTCAGGCTTCCTCTCGCAGAGGCATGCACACAGCGCGGCGCCGCGATTCGCTTAGATGGAACATTGGCTCAAAGCGAGCCTCCGAATGACCATCACGCGCAAAGCAGGGAACTCGAACTAAGCCATGAGGCGATCTTAGAATGAACCGGCGGTCCGGGCAAGCACCGATCCGTTGGACGCCGCGGCAGGTTCCTCGGTTCCGAGCGCCAGGTCCAGCATGCGCTCCAGTTCGAGGGCGCGCTCGGAAAGGCCGGCGCGCTGGGCGACGCCGTCGTGGCGGGCGCGGAAGTATTCGTCGGCAATATTCAGCGCGGCGAGCACGGCGATCTTGAGGGTGTCGCCCGCCGGCGACTCGCGCGCGGCCAGCTGCATCTTCTGCTCGACATACAAGGCGAGGTCGGCGACGTACGAGGCCTCGAGCTGGCTGCGGATGGGATACCG
>JANPCT010000434.1:0-5389 GCA_031431095.1 Acidobacteriota bacterium
CACCGCCTTCTTCTTCACCGCCCCGGGCTCGGTCTACTGGGCGACGAGGTCGGGAACCTGGGGGGACGCGCGCGGTTCCACGGCCGAAATCGGGGAACGCTACCTTCAAGCCGGCGTGCGCTCGACGCTGCGGGCGCTGGAGGCGATCGAACAAACCTTCGCGGCCATGCCGCCGCGGCCCTGATGCTGCGCGCCCGAGTGTCGGGATGAGAAGTGATCAAACAATGCGTCGTGTCCTCACCATCGCGCTGGCCGTCCTGCCATCGGTGCCTGGAGCGACGGGACGGCCATGCAGAGTGCGCGTGTCATCAAGGAGGGGACACCGGGGCGCATCGGAGTGACCATCGGCAACGCCAACAGCTACGTGTTCTTCCCCATTTTCGAGAGACTCGCACCGCTGTGCCCTTACTTGGGCGCGCTGTGCGGAACTCCGCCTCAATAGCCCTACTCTGCGGCCGCGAAGACGCTGCTTGACCGCAATACTTCAGTGCAAAGGTGAGGGCGTTCCTCGTCACCGCGCCCGGCTCGGTCTACCGGGCGTCGAGGTCGGGAACCTGGGGGGACGCGCGCGGTTCCACGGCCGAAATCGGGGAACGCCACGTTGACGCCGGCGTGCGCTCGACGCTGCGGGTGCTGGATGCGATCGAACGAACCTTCACGGCCATGCCGTCGCGGCCATGAGGGCGAGCCCCCGCGCTCAAGCCGGGTGGCGCGACCAGTACCAGTAGAACGGGAGCCCGAGGACCATCAGCGCGACCCCCGCGAGCGCGCGGTCGGGAGTGGTGACCAGTGTGTTGGCGATGATGCAGGTCGCCACGACCATGAACAGGATCGGCACCACCGGATAGCCAAGCGTGCGATAAGGCCGTTCCGCGTCCGGCAGCCGGCGGCGAAACACGAAGACCGAGGCCGTCGCCAGCACCACGAAGATCAAGACGGCGAAAATCGCGTAATCCGTGATCGTGTCGTACGAGCCCGAGAAGACGAGGACGATCGCCCAGGCGGCCTGGACCCAGAGGGCGCGCACCGGGACGCGCGTCCGCGGGCTGAGGCGCGCCAGTGACGAAAAGAACAGGCCGTCGGCCGCCATCGCGTACGGAATTCTCGCCGACACGAGCGCGACGATTTGCAGCGAGCCGAAGACCGACATCGCGAGCGCCGCCGCCATTACGCCGGCCGTGGCGGGGCCGAGAAAACGCCCGACGACCTCCGTCGCCACCGCGGACGCGGGAGAGATGCCGGCGACGGCCAACGGCGTCAGCACGTAGAAGTAGGCGACGTTCGCGAAGACGTAGAGCCCGGCGATGATGCCGATGCCGCCGATGATCGCGCGCGGCAGGTTCCGTCCCGGATCCTTGACCTCGCCGGCGACGTAGGTGACTTCGTTCCAGCCGTTGTAGGCCCACATCGCGCCCAGCATGGCGGCACCGAACCCGGCGAAGCCCCCCCGCGCCGCGGCAGGCACCCCCTCGCAGGCGCCTCCGGCGGTCGTCATCGCGTAGTGCGCCCAGTTGCCGTCGGCGAGGAGGAACGCGCCGAGACCCACGCCCAGGACCAGCGCCACCTTGAGCGTCGCCATCACCGCGGCGATGCGGCCGCCCACCGTCACCGCGGCGCAGTTGACGAGCGTGACGAGCAGGATTGACGCGCTCGCCACCAGCGTGACGGCGCCGATCGAGATGTCGCGCCCGCCGAGCGGCAGCACCAGCGCATGCGCCTGCAGCAATCCGCCGCTCGCGATGTTCAGGAAAATCGCGAAGCCCGCGGCCAGGCCGGCCAGGCCGCCGGAGCTGGCCACGAAGAAGCGCGTCCAGCCGTAGAGAAACCCCCACAGCCGGCCGTACGCTTCGCGGATGAAGACGTACTCGCCACCCGCGCGCGGCATCAGTACGGCCAGCTCGGCGTAGGTCAGCGCACCGGCAAGGCTGAGAAGTCCCGCGACGATCCACACCGTCACCACCATCCCCGCGGTGTCGACGTTGCAGGTCATCACGCGCGCCTTGAGAAAGACGCCCGTGCCGATGACGTCGCCGACGACCATCGCCGTTGCGGCGAGCAGGCCCAGGCCGCGCACGAGCGACACCTGGGCAGCCGCCGTGGCCACTACTAGGCGACCCGCCGCAGCTTGGTCACGCGCCCGACCTCGACCCACTCGACGACGAAGATGTTGCCGTCGCGATCGAAGCAGGCGCCGTGCGGACAGATGAACTGACCGGCAATGAACTGATCGCGCGGCTTGGCGCGCAGCGGGTTGTTCCAGAGCGGCGCGTTCGAGTCACCGAGATGCGCGACGATCTGGTTGGCGCGGTCCATCAGGGTCACGCGCCCATGCAGATCGGGAATGACGACGAGTCCGTGCCGCTCGTGGAAGTGGCAGGGCAGACGGAAGCCGGGAACGAAATCGATGTGCCGGCCGTCGAGCGTGAAGCGCTGCAGCCGGTTGTTGCGGCGGTCCGCGACGACCAGCACGGGGGCGGCCGCTCGGGTGTCGATCCAGATGCCGTGCGGCTCGTTCAGTTGTCCGGCCTCGGTTCCCTTGCCGCCAAACGTGCGGATGTGTTCCGCCTTGCCGTTGTACTGGTTGACGAAGTACGAGCCGTAGCCGTCGCCCACGTAGACGTCGCCGTTCGGCGCGATGGCGACGTTGGTCGGGTTGTAGCGCGGCGGCGCCGCGTCCCCCTGGGCCTTGTACTGCGGCACATCCGGCGGACCGTCGATCTTCCAGACGATCTCGCCACTCAACGTCGTCTTCACGACCACCGCCTGCATCTGAGGTTGCGGCGCCAGTCGCGGATTTGCCGCGGTGACGGTGAGGTAGAGAAACTCGTCGCGTCCTTCCTTGCGGATGTGCAGGCCGTGCGCCACGCCGCGGAATTGCCGTCCCCAGGACCGCACGAACCGTCCCTTGTCGTCGAACACCACCATGGAATCAGGCGTCGCGCTGTCGGCATACACCGTGTGGTGCACGTAGATGTGCCCCTGCGAATCCTGGACGACACCGTGCGTGTTGCCGTACTTGATCGACGCGGGCAGCGTGCCCCAGTCGTGAAGGGCCTCGTAGGTGTAGGCCCCCTGCCCCATCACCGGCGCTCTGGATCCCGCCTTGTCCTGCATGCCGAGAAGAATCGGCGAGACGATCGGCGCTGCGGCGGCCGCAGCGAGAAATTCGCGTCTGGTGGTTTTCATATCGGGCGCCGCTCAGGCGAAGAGTTCGGTGATGGCCTGGCCCTTGCCGTCGCGCGTGACGTACACAGGGCGCTTCTCCACGAGGTAGGACGTATCGGGGGCAATCCCCAGCGCGTGGTACATCGTCGCGTGCAGGTTCTCGACCGGCACCGGATTCTCGATCGTGGTGCACGGGCGTTCTTCGGCGGTCTTGCCGTAGGCGACGCCTTTCCTGATGCCGCCGCCGAACAGGAGCACGGATCCCGCGGCGGTGAAATGGCGGTGCATCCCGTAGTGGCGCGGCTCGGTCATGACGTTGGGCATGTTGATCGCCTGGTCCCGGACTTCCTTGCCGACCTTCCCTTCGGTGATCGCGTCGCGGCCGAATTCGCTGGCGAGCACGACCAGCGTCCGATCGAGCAGTCCGCGCTGCTCGAGATCGAGGACGAGCTGGGCGATCGGCGCGTCGATCTGCTGCTTCATGATCGCGGCACGTTCGTGGCCATTCTCGTGCGTGTCCCAGAACAGGAACGGAATGTATTCCGTGGTCACCTCGACATACCGCGCCCCCGCCTCGATCAGCCGCCGCGCCAGCAGACAGCCCTGGCCGAAGCGTCCGGTGTTGTAGGTGTCGAACGACGCCCTGGGCTCGAGCGACAGATCGAAGGCTGTGGCCGACGGCGATCGCAGCAGCCGATCCGCGGAGTCCAGCGATCGCACCAGCGACTCGCGCTGGAACTCCGCGCCGTATCGATAAACCGGCTCCTGCGCCAGGAGCTTCTCGAAGAGCTGACGGCGGCTGGCGAACCGCGTCTCTCCCAGCTCCTTCAGCGGCTGAACGCTGGACGCCGCGTCGAGCGGGTTCTGGATCATGAAGGGTCCGTGATCCGCGCCGAGGAACCCCGCGGTATGAAACGCCTTGATCGCCGCGCTCTCGCCGCCGATCTCGAGGTTCTGGCCGATCGAGATGAACGCCGGCACGGTCGGATTCTTCGGCCCGAGCGTCTTCGACACCACGGCGCCAAGATGCGGCATCGCCATCGGCTGAGGCGGGATGTAGCCGGTGTGCCAGTGGTACTGGTGCCGGGAATGCAAGATGAATCCGAGATCGGCGGCGTTGAACGTGCGGATGATCGTCCCGCGATCGATGACGCCGGCGATGCGCTCGAGGCCCCTGGTGAACTTGATGTTGTCGACGGCCGTGTCGATGGCCGGGAACGTGCTGAGCACCTGCTCGACCTGCACGCCGGGGGCGAAGGGCGTGTAGCGCTTCGGATCGAAGGTCTCGGTCTGGGCCATGCCGCCGGCCATCCACAGGACGATCACCGCATCCGCAGTGGCGGCGCGCTCGGCGGCGCGAAGCAGCTGCGGCTCGCGCCCGACCAGCGCGGCCAGCGCCGCCCCCGCGGTGGTGCCCATGAACCCGCGCCGGCTGATGCGCGCGCTGATGAATTGTTCTTCAGAGGTCATATCGTTTCTCGCACGTCCTCGCTCCGTCGTCCGCAATCAATAAATCAGCTGAAACTCCGGCTTCATGGCGATGGCCCAGAGGAGATCGGCGACGCCGCTGGCGGAAATCCGACCGGGCCGCGCTCGATCGTGCAACGCCTCTTCCGCAAGAGCGCGTTCGGCGGGCAGCGGCGCGCGCGACAGCGCGTACCAGAAGATCCGCTCGACCAGGTCCGTTGCACTCGAGGGACGGGCCGGCGGCGGCAGCGGAGCGGCCGCCGCCACCGGCACCAGTTGATCCATGTCGGGCTCCGCGTCGAACACGAAGAACCTGATCTGCGGCTGCAGCGTGACGCCGATGTCGGTGTTCTCGATCCCGGCCGTGCCCCGCAGCCTGGTGAAGCCGCGCCCCTTGATGTCGTAGACCAGCCGCGACGGCGTCTGCACGCGAACGCCGCTGCCGGTGGTCGATGGCGTCGCCGCGGCGATCACGATGGGTCCGCTGCCGCCGCGCAGCCCCGACGACTCCACGGGCGTGAACGACGACAGCGGCACGGCGCCGCCGGGCCCGACGACCTCGACGTCCGCCCATGCGGCGAGGTTGCGCTCCGGCGCCGATGAGCCTTCATCGGCAACGATCAACCAGAGGCGCGAGGCGTTGGTGACGTCGAGCTCGAAGGCCGCCGCGGATGCGCTGCGCCCGGCGACCGCCTTGGTGAAGAGACTCGCCGGTGCGGCGGGCAACTCGCCGAGCAGCCGGCGCGAGGCGCGCAAC
>JANPCT010000435.1:0-4418 GCA_031431095.1 Acidobacteriota bacterium
CGAGCGTAGCGTAGAGCCAGGCGAGGTGCAGGGGACCCCGCCGACAAGGAGAAAAGATGACTGCCGTAGAGACCGTCGAGCAGGGGCAACTGACAAAACGCCCCGCGATCAAGCCTGGTGACACCGTGAAAGTACACGTCAAGGTGCGCGAGGGCGACAAGGAGCGCATCCAGGTGTTCGAGGGGATGATCATCGGCATGCACCGGGGCGGCGCGCGCGCGACGTTCACGGTGCGCAAGGTGTCGTTCGGGCAGGGCGTCGAACGCATCTTCCCGCTCCACTCGCCGGTCATCGACAAGATCGAGGTCCTCAGGACCGCGAAGGTCCGCCGCGCCAAGCTGTACTTCCTGCGCGAGCTCAAGGGCAAGGCGGCGCGCATGAAAGAGACCGGCAGGAAGCAGACGGCGTAACGCAGGCTTCAGGCTTTGGGCTTTGGGCTTTAGGCTTTGGGCATTAGGCTTTAGACTCTAGGACAGCCGCAGGGCAATGCTCTCCTAAAGCCCAAAGCTCAAAGCCTAAGCCCAATGGTGAAGACCCGTTCGTACCGGACCATGGAGAACGCGCTTCGGCGCATGGGGTTTGTGTACGTCGCGGGTTGCGACGAAGTGGGCCGCGGCTGCCTGGCCGGGCCCGTCGTCGCGTCGGCAGTGGTGCTGCACCCCGATCGCTACATCCCCCGCATCTGCGACTCGAAAACCGTGACCGCGCTCGAGCGGGACCGTCTCTACGAGCGCATCACGCGCGAAGCCATCTGCTGGTCTGTCGTCGGCGTGGACCCTGGCGAAATCGACCGCATCAACATCCATCAGGCGTCACTGCGGGCGATGCAGCGAGCGGTGCTCGCGCTCGCACCGCTGCCGGACATGGTGCTGGTTGACGCCTTCCGCATTCCGGACCTGCCGATGGCCCAGCGCGGCGTGGTGCACGGCGATACGCGCTGTACCGCGATCGCGGCGGCGTCGATCGTCGCAAAGGTGACCAGGGACCGTGGCATGCTCGAGCTCCACGGCCAGGATCCGCGCTACGGCTTCGACCGCCACAAGGGTTACGCTACCCAGGATCATCTCGACGCCATGGCCCGGTTCGGTTATTCGGAGGCCCATCGTCGTTCGTTTCGCCCACCCACGCTCTTTGATAGGATCTAGGGCTCCCTTGGCCATCGAACGCAACGAGGCACTCAAGAAAGCGGAAAAGCTGCTCCGGCAGGGCAAGCTGGATCTCGCCATCGCCGAGTACGCGCGCATGGTCGAGGATGCGCCGCGCGACTGGAACACCCGAAATGCACTGGGCGACCTCTACGTCCGCGCCTCGAAGCCCGATCAGGCGGCCGCTCAGTACATGCAGATCGCCGATCACCTGATGACCGAGGGGTTCTACCCCAAGGCCGCGGCGATCTACAAGAAGATCCTCAAGATCAAGCCGGACGAGGAGCCGGTGCAGCTGAACCTCGGCGAGATTTCCGCGAGGCAGGGGCTGCTCGCCGACGCGAAGATGTATTTCCTCGGCATCGCGAACCGCCGCCGCGCCCGCGGCGACCGCGCCGGCGCTGACGAAATGATCGTGCGGCTGGGCCTGCTCGACCCGAACGACTTCGACGCCCGCGTGCTCGGGGCACGCACCCTGTCCGAGAACGGTGACGCGCTCGGCGCCGCGTTGCAGTATCGCGGGATGCACGCCGACCTTCTCGAGAAGGGGAGGCACGCCGAAGCGCTCGGCGCGTTGCGGGAAGCGGTGCGGTTCAATCCCGACGATGTCGACGGGCGGGCGCAGATCGCGCGAAGTGCCGTCGCCGAGGGCAACGTGGAAGCGGCGAAAGGGTACCTGACGCGCGAGATCGCCGGCGACGACCCCGCCCTATTGCTGGCGCTGCTGGAACTCGAGTTGCGATCCGGCGCGATGGACAGCGCGAAGGACATCCTCCAGCAGATCCTGCGCGCGGACGCCTCGCGGCGCGCGACGATCATCGAGCTGGCCTGGACGCTGGCGCCGGACGCTCCGGACGCCGCGTTCGTGTGCATCGACACCGCGGTGGACGCGGAACTCGCGACCGGCAACTACATGGAAGCGGCGGCGATCCTCCAGGAGTTCGTCACCCGCGTCTCCGGGCAGATTGCCGCGCTCCTGAAGCTGGTCGAGATCTGCGTGGACGGCGGCCTCGAGGCGACGATGTACGAGGCGCAGGCGGTGCTGGCCGATGCCTATCTCGAATCGAACCAGCCGACGGAGGCGCGCGTGATTGCGGAAGATCTCGTCGCCCGCGAGCCGTGGGAGCCGGCCCACATCGATCGCTTCCGTCGCGCCCTGCTCATGCTCGGGGTGGCTGACCCCGACACGCTGATTGCCGACCGGCTGAGCGGCCAGGGACCATTCGTCGCGACCGATCCCTTCATGGCTGCCGACTCGTTCGGTTGGCCCGAAGACGCGGAGGCTGCGGCCGGGGCCGCAGAACCCATTGCCGCGGCGCCGCGGCCCGAGACGCCGCCCGATTCCCCGGCGCCGGCACCTGCCGCCCCAGCCACTCCCCCGATCGACGCACCCGCGCCAGATCGTGCGCCGGAACCCGCGCCCGCGTCGCGGCCCGGAGCGGCAGCACCCCGCGTCGTCGGCTCGGAGCCGGATATTCCGCTGCGCCCCCGCGCCGCAACCGCGCCGGCGAAAGCGGCAAAAGCGCAAGGGACTGCCATCGATCTCAGCGCTGCGCTCGCCCAGTTGCAGGGCGGTCCGACGGGGGGGAAGGCCGCACAACAATCGACCAACCTCGAAGACGCCTTCGGAGACTTCCGCTCCGCGGTTTCGAAGCAGGCGGGGTCGCACGAAGCCGGCGAGCAGCTGACGCTGGCCAAGACCTACCTGGAGATGGGGATGGTGGAGGAAGCGGTCGCCGCGCTGACCGAAGCGGTTCGCATGCCGACTCACCGCTTCGAAGCGGGAGCCCTGCTCGGCCGTCTCTATCAGAAAAAGGACGACCTGCAGCGTGCCGCCGAGTGGCTCGAGCGTGCCGCCGAAGCACCCGCGCCCAGCGTCAACGATGGACGCGAGCTTCTTTACGATCTTGGCGCCGTCCTCGAGACCCTTGGAGAGACGGCACGAGCCCTGGCGGTGTTTCTCGAACTGCAGACCGACGCTGGCGACTACCGTGACGTCGGCGCGCGGGTCGAACGCCTGGCGCGCGTTCAGAGCGGGGGCTGATCATCCGGACCCTCAGCCGGCTGCTGTTCGCGGCGTATTTCCTCGAGGCGGGCTTCGTCCTCATCGTCGCGCCGTGGTCGTCGTTCTGGGAGCACAATCGTTTTGCCGAGGCGCGCCCCGCCCTCGAGGCGATTCTCGGCAGCCCGTACACGCGCGGTGCGGTCAGCGGCGTAGGAGTCCTCACCGCCATTGCCGGACTCGCGGAGCTGGCGTCGGTGATTCTGTCGAAAACCCGCCGCGGCAGCGCCGGACCTGAACCGCCGTCGCCCGCCGTGCATCGATGAGCGGCGGCGAGGCCGACCGCGCGAAAGAGGGCGTCGCGCGTCACTTCGTGACGGATCGGCGGCGCTTCAACCTTTCGATCGAAGACCTCATCGAACGCGCGGCATCGGCGGCGCGCAGAGGTGTCACCGTCGTCCAGGTGCGCGAGCGAGATTTGCCCGACCGCGATCTGACCGCGCTCGTTCGTCGCGTGCGGCAGGCGGTCTCGGGCACGGCGGCTCGCGTTCTGGTCAACGACCGCGCCGACGTAGCGATGGCCGCCGGCGCCGACGGCGTGCACCTGCGCGCCGATTCCGCGGTTGCCTCTCGCGTGCGCGGCATGGTCCCGTCGGGCTTCATCGTCGGGCGATCGGTTCATTCGATCGCGGACGTCGATGCCGCCGTCCTGGATGGCGCCTGCGATTACCTGCTCTTCGGCACCGTGTTCCCATCGACTGGCAAGCCCGAAGGTCACCCGGTTGCGGGACTCGAAGTGCTGCGGCTGGCATGTGCGCGGACGGCCATCCCGATCATCGCGATTGGCGGCATGACTGCGCCGCGCGCGATACTAGCGATGCACGCGGGCGCCGCGGGTTTCGCGGCGGTGGACTGGTTCATGCGTTTGACACCTCTTCCGGAGGTTGTCTAAAGTGGCGCAACGAATGGATGACTTCGGCGGGAAGCTGCGCCAGGCGCGGGAGCGGCGCGGCATCTCGCTGCGTCAGATCGCCTCGAGTACCAAGATCGCCGCCGTGGCCCTCGACGCGTTGGAGAAGAACGATCTCGCCAAGCTGCCGGGGGGCATTTTCAGCCGCGCCTTCGTCCGGTCGTACGCCGTCGAAGTCGGGCTCGATCCCGACGACACGGTGAGGGAATTCCTCGCGCGTTTCGATCAGGAGGCGCCGCCGACGGCGGCCGCCCTGGCGGCGTCAATCCCCCGCGAAGAGCAACTGTTCGAGGCGCGCAAG
>JANPCT010000436.1:0-1507 GCA_031431095.1 Acidobacteriota bacterium
GGCGGCGGCGGCGGCGCGGTCGTGACACCGTTCAGCGCCGCGCTCAACGTCGTGAAATTCACGCCGGTGTCGGTTCCATCGGTGGCGCCGCTCGTGGAGACGCTCGACGACAGCAAGCGGTAGTCGCCGGTGACGCGGCTGAAGAAGTCGGCCAGCCACTGCGCCAGAGTGGGATACCTATTTCCAGCCGGATAGCGCAAGGCGTTGGCTCCGCCAATGGTATTCCCCTGGACGTAGGCACCTGGCGTGTAGGCGTTGAGGCTGACGGTGCCAGGCTGCGAGCCGGAGCCGAAGATCCCGTAGGCGTTGTCGCGAAGCAGGTTGTTGCTCAGCACGAATCCATAGATCGCTGTCGTGGCCGGCGCCGTCGCCTCGTAGAAGACGATGGTGTCCATGCCGTCGTTGTCGACGGTGTTGTGGTCGAAGGTAATGTCGCGAGGGCCGTTACCAATCACGGCGAACCACCCGTTGGCCGGGTTGCCGGGCGTCGCGTAGGCGGTGCTGACGTCGTACACCAGATTGTTGCGAATGACGATGTTGCTGGTCTGCAGGCTCGAGGCAAGGTTGTCGTAGCCGAGGATGTTGAACACGGCCGCAACGTGGCGAATGATGTTGTGCTGCACGGTGATGTTGCGGACGACCGTTCGCGGCGCCGTCCCTTCCTGGTTGCGCGGCGTGAAGAGGATGGAATACCCCTGCTGGCCGGCCGCCCAGTTGTGCTCGATGACGTTGCCTTCAATCAGGACCGTGTCCGCGTTCTTCAACTCGATCAGGTTCTTGACCGTCCAGCCTTGCGACATCCACATCCAGGTGAACGGCTTGCTGATCAAGTTGCGCCGGATCACGATGTTGGATGGGACCAGGTCCGGGATCGCGGGGTCCGAACCGCCGAACAAGATGTTCTCGCCGGCGGCCTCCAGGTAGTTGTTCTCGATCAAGTAGGGGCCGGGACCGTTCCAGCCGGCGATCGCCTGCGTGTCGGTGTTGGCGCCCTTGATGTCGCTCACGTATGAATTGAGGATCTGGGTCTCGCCGCTGTTGAGCGCGATCGCGCGGCGTTGCTGGGTTGACGGATTGCCGTGCACGTAGCAGCGGTCGATGATCAGATGGTGGCCGGCAGCGGCGAGCGTGTTCTGCGCCGCGCTGCCGCCGCCCAGTTCCACGAGGTTGGCGCTGCTGCTTTCCGAGTCGCTCGGGAGGAACTCGATGAAAAGCAGCCTCCAGTAGGTTGCGCCCGGAGCGGTGCTTAGCGCCGGTCCGTTGCGGTCCGACAGAATCTTGGGCATGACGCCGGCATACGCGGGCGTGATACGGGTGCCGGCCGCCGGCAGCGAGGAATCCGGTGCCGCCGACCGCACCGTGATGTACGACGAGCCCCCTTTCGCAGGCAGGACGAAGTTGCCGGTGAAGGCGGCGCCAGCCTGCAGCAGGATCGTGTCCCCTGGGCGGGCGGCGTTGAACGCAGCCTGCAGATCGTCATATTGGTTCACGACGATCGTCGCGGCGC
>JANPCT010000437.1:0-4294 GCA_031431095.1 Acidobacteriota bacterium
CTTCAACCAGGTGAACTACAGCAACGGGCAGGAGTCGGAACAGATTCCGGTCCAGGTGGTGACAGCGAACTACTTCGCCGTGCTCGGGGCCGAACCGGCGATTGGACGCGGCTTCCGGACCGGCGAAGACACCGACGTCACGCCGGTCACGGTCGTCAGCCACGGCTTCTGGGAACGCAGCCTCGGCTCCGACCCGCAGGCCGTCGGCAAGACGGTGACGTTCAATCGCACGCCGTACACCATCATCGGCATCGGCCCGAAGAATTTCACCGGCGTCTTTCTCGGCAATGGTCCATCGGCGTGGTTGCCGATGTCGCGCAACCTGGTCATCCGTCCCGAATGGTTCGAGACGCGGCGCGGACTGTTCCTCAACAGCGTGGCGCGCCTCAAGCCGGGCGTCACCGTGGAGCAGGCGCGATCGAACCTGCGCGCCTTGTTCGCCAATCTCGAACAGGCGTTCCCGGTCGACAACAAGGGCCGCAGCGCCACGGCAGTGCCGCTCCTTCAAGCGCGCCTCAATCCCAACGGGCAGGGGGCCAACGTGCTCGTCCAGCAGTCGACGGTGCTGATGATCGTGGTCGGCATCGTGCTGTTGATCGCCTGCGCCAACATTGCGAACCTGCTGCTGTCGCGTGCCTCCAGGCGGCGGCGGGAGGTCGCCATCCGGCTGGCGCTCGGGGCCAGGCGATCGCGCCTCGTCCGCCAGTTCCTGACGGAGAGTTTGTTACTGTCGGTCCTTGGCGGCATCGCCGGCATGGCACTCGCCTCCTGGACCCTCAGCGCCATTGTCGCGGCGCGGCTGCCGCTGCCCTTTCCCGTCGATCGCGCGGCGCTGTCCCTCGATCCGCGCGTGCTCGCATTCACAGCCGGCCTCGCCATCCTGACCGGCGTGCTGTTCGGACTCGCGCCCGCCCTGCAAGCGTCGAAGCCGGATGTCGTGCCCGTCCTCAAGAACGAGTTGATCCCGGCGCTCGCGGGACAGCGCGGGCTGCGCCGTTTCTTCACGCTGCGCCAGGGGCTCGTCGTGGCGCAGGTGGCGCTCTCGCTGATGGCGCTCATCGCCGCGGGATTGTTCCTCCGCGACCTCCGCCACGCGCAGCGGATCGATACCGGTTTCGAGACCGACGGCGTCCTGGTACTGGACTTCAACCTGCTGCGCGAGGGCTACACGCCGGCGCGCGGCCAGGTGTTCCTCGATCGCCTCGTCGAAAAAGCGGCCGCGCTGCCAGGCGTGCAGGGTGCCGCGATCGCGCAGGTGGCGCCGCTCGCCGGCGGACTCGCCCGCAGTGTCTTCCCTGAGGGGGCCGACACCACGACGACCGGGCGGATCCTCGTGCAGGTGAACACCGTCGGCGAGGGCTACTTCCAGACCATCGGCATTCGGCTCGTCCGCGGCCGCGACTTCGCCCGCACCGACACCGCGCAGTCACCGAAGGTGGTCGTCATCAATGAAACGATGGCGAAGCGGTTCTGGAACGGTGAGGAGCCGCTCGGCAAGCGTTTCAAGTTCTTCGGCGACCAGGACTACACCACGGTGGTCGGCGTCGCGAAGGACAGCAAGTACAACGGCGTCGGCGAGGACCCGCAGAACTTCATCTACCAGCCGCTGGCGCAGAACTACACCGAGCAGGCGACGCTGCTGGTGCGCGCCGCCGGGAATGCCGCCGCGCTCTCGAACGTCGTTCGATCAGCGGCCCGTGAGCTCGATCCGTCGCTTTCGGTCTTCGACGTCCGCACCCTCGAAGAACAGGTCAGCACGTCCCTGCAGCCGCTGCAGATGAACGTCCTCATCGTCGGAGTGTTCGGCGGGCTGGCGCTGCTGCTGGCCGCCGTCGGCCTGTACGGCGTGGCCAGCTATTCCGTGGCCCAGCGGACGCGGGAGATCGGCGTGCGGATGGCGCTCGGGGCGCAGCCATCCAGCGTTGTCGGCCTGGTGCTCGGCCACGGCATGATTCTCGTCCTCGCCGGCCTGATCATCGGACTGGCGGCGGCGTACGCCGTCACCGGGCTGATGCAATCGCTCGTCATCGGTGTCAGCACGCACGATCCCCTGACGTTCATCGCTACCGCACTCATCCTCGGCGTCATCGCCCTGCTGGCCAGCTATATCCCGGCCCGGCGCGCCACCCATATCGATCCGCTCATCGCCCTGCGGACCGACTGACCCACGAGCCCCGAGCCCCAAGCCAAAACCATGCTGATAACGGATCACTTGAAAGACCACCGCACCGACTCGCCGGACCACGCCCGCCATCCGCGGGCGAGCGAGCCGCGCGTGCTCATCGCCGACGACCAGTCGGACGTGCTCGAGGCGCTGCGCCTGCTGCTCAAGGCCGAGGGCTTCACGCTCGAGACCGCCTCCTCCCCGGCCGGCGTCCTCGCCGCCGTCGAAGCGCGCGAGTTCGACGTGGCGCTCATCGACCTGAACTACGCGCGAGATACGACATCGGGCGAGGAAGGGTTGAACCTGCTCTCACGCATCCAGGGAATCGATCCGACCCTGCCGGTCGTCGTCATGACGGCCTGGGGCAGCGTCGAAGTCGCGGTCGAGGCGATGCGCCGCGGCGCGCGCGACTTCATCCAGAAGCCGTGGGACAACGCGCGGCTGCTCGCCATCGTGCGGACGCAAATCGAATTGAGCCAGGCGCTGCGCAAGGGGCAGCGGCTCGAAGCCGAGAACTCGCTGCTGCGCGGCGAGGGCGTGCCGAAGATCATGGCCGAGTCCGCGTCGATGCAGGGGGTGCTGCAGGTGATCTCGCGCGTCGGCCCGTCCGATGCCAACGTGCTCATCCTCGGCGAGAATGGCACCGGCAAGGGGGTCGTCGCTCGCGCCCTCCATGCCGTGTCGAGCCGCGCCACGCGCCCGATGGTCATCGTCAGCTCCGGTGGCGTGTCGGAGGGGGTCTTCGAGAGCGAGTTGTTCGGCCACGTGCGGGGCGCATTCACGGACGCCAAGACCGACCGAGTCGGCCGCTTCGAGCTGGCCGATCAGGGCACGCTGTTTCTCGACGAAATCGCGAACGTGCCGCTCAGCCAGCAGGCGAAGCTGCTGCGCGTCATCGAGACGGGCGAGTTCGAGCGGCTCGGCTCGTCGCGCACGCGCCGGGTGGACGTCCGCATCATTTCGGCTACCAACGCGCTCCTGAACGACGAGGTCTCGGGCGGGCGCTTCCGACAGGACCTGCTGTTCCGCCTCAACACCATCGAAATCCGGCTGCCCCCGCTGCGCGATCGCCGCGAGGATCTGCCGCTCCTCGCGCAGCACTTCCTCCGCCAGCACGCGCAGCGCTACCGCAAGCGCCTCACCGGCTTCGAGAGCGGCGCCATGCAGATGCTGCTCGAACACAGCTGGCCGGGAAACGTGCGCGAACTGGATCATGCGGTCGAGCGCGCGGTGCTCATGGCGCCGGGCCCGCTCGTCAAGCCGGGCGACCTCGGTCTCCGCGCCACCAGGGACGGCGGTGGACGGCTCGAAGACATGAGCCTCGAGGACGTCGAGTGCTTCCTCATCAAGAAGGCCATGACACGCTTCGACGGCAACGTCAGCCAGGCCGCCAAGGCTCTCGGCCTTTCCCGATCGGCTCTGTACCGGCGGCTGCAGCGGTATGGACTCTGACAGGCTAAGGCCTACTACAATGTGACGTGGCGTCCACCCGGCCGCGCGAGCCGCGTCTCAGTCACGACCGGCGTATTCTCCTGATGGCGTTCGCCTCGGCGCTGCCGGGGGCGCTCATTTCCCTCATCTTTCTCTGGACGGGCGATTGGACCCCCAAGGTCCAGTGGACGCTGACAGTCGTCATTGTCGCGTTCTGCCTTGGCTTCGCGTTCGCGCTGCGCGAGCGCGTGATCGTCCCGCTGCAGACCCTGTCCAACCTGCTCGCGGCGCTCGGTGAGGGAGACTTCTCGATTCGCGCGCGTGGCGCCCGCGGGGGCGACGCCCTCGGCGAAGTGATGATCGAGGTCAATACACTCGTCGAGACGCTGCGGCACCAGCGGCTCGACGCACTCGAAGCGACGACGCTGCTGCGCAAGGTGATGGCGGAGATCGACGTCGCGGTCTTCACCTTCGACGAAGAGCGGGAGCTCAAGTTCGTGAACCGCGCCGGCGCGCGGCTGCTGGCGCAGAATGCGGAGCGCACGCTCGGGCGGCGCGCCGAGGAGCTCGGTTTGGAAGATTGTCTCGAGGGAGAAGCGCCGCGAGTCATCAACACGGCGTTCCCCGGCGGCGTCGGCCGTTGGGAAATCCGGCGCAGCTCGTTCCGCCAGGGCGGGCGTCCGCACGAACTGCTCGTGC
>JANPCT010000438.1:0-7958 GCA_031431095.1 Acidobacteriota bacterium
TGAAGGTGAAGATCAGCAGCGACAGGAACATCGGCGGGAGGATTTCGCGGATGACGTACCGGTCGATGGTTTTGAGCACGGGTGTCCAAGCTTAGCAAACGTGGGGTCGCGGCGACGGTCAAAGCCGTCAGCGTTTGGGGCGGTGCCTTAACACGGTGCGCGGAATCTTCACAGGCCCCTTTTATTCAGCATACGCCTTGGTTCTGATAATGTATGTTATGTTAACTAAATATGCGCGTAGCGGTAGTGGGTCCGCTATGGTCTCGTCACACAGCGTAGCGACCCTTTCGCAGGAGGGTTGGCCCGCGCCGCCATCGAAGTCAGGTTCTAGCCCGCCGCCATCGAAGTCATGGAAGGTGGTTTGAAGGGCGGGAGATCGCCGGAATGGCTGCTGTCGGACCTGAATCGGGGCCTTTCGAGAAATGCCCGGCTGTGAGGCTGGCGGGTGCTACGGCCAGTAGAACGCTGTGTTTGGAGCCGCTTGTTGCTGCGGTCAGCGCGTATCGGAGGAGCCCCGCGCGAGCTGACCGGGCGATGAATCGCTACTGCGCCTTGAGCTCTTTGATAATGGCCTGGAGCGCCTCGATCACTTCATCGCGCTCGACGCGGGACTTGGTGAACCGAAGCTGCAGGTTGAACGCCTTCGTCGGAGCCTTGTAGCTGAACGTGTAGTGCTTCGGGCGTCCGGCTTTCGGCCTGGCCGTTTCCTTCTCCCGGCGAACCGTCTGTCGCGTCGCCCCGCCGTCCCGTGAGACCTTTTCGATCAGGGCGATCATTTTCTGCGGATCGCCTTGTCTAACTATCTCTAGAAGCAATGATTTAGCGTGAATGTCGGCCAGCCGACAAAGGTTTTTCACTTCCTCCGTCATGTGGTTCAGGGACAGGGATTCGGTAATTGAGGTGCGCGATTTTCCCAGCCGTTTGGCCATGTCCTCATGGGTATAGCCGCAGCGCGTCGCCAGCGAATGCAGCGCCTCCGATTCCTCGAACGGGGTCAGATCCTTGCGTTGGATGTTCTCGATTAACGCAATCTCGATGATCTCGTCGTCGTCCACCTCGCGGATGACAATCGGCACCTCGCGCAGGCCGACCTGGACCGCCGCCTGGTAGCGGCGCTCACCCGCCACGATCTGGAACCGCCCGCCGCGCTGCCGGACCACGATCGGTTCGATAATCCCCTTCTCGGCGATGGACGCCATCAGCTCCGACAAATCCCCCATGACCTGGCGCGGCTGATTGGGATTGGGATCGAGCTCGTCGATCTTGACGAGGCGGCCGATGGGCGTGCCGGCGGAACTGGTCAATGCGTCGACATAATGCTCGTCGTGACGCATCCGGACGGTAGACGGCAGTCCTCTGGGCTTAGGCACGATCCATGACCTCCTCACACAACCGGTAATACTCCGCCGCCCCCGTCGAATCTGGGGCAAACGTAAAGATCGATTCCTTATAGGCCGGGCTCTCCTCGAGCCGGACGCTCTTGGTGATCACCGTCTTGAAGACCTTGCTGCCGAACACCTTGTCGATCTGTGCCCGGATGTCGCGCGCCAGCGCCGTGCGCTTGTCATGCATCGTGATCACGACCCCAAGAATGCGGAGGGTGGGGTTGGCGCGGGCCCGGACCTTCTCGATCGTTTCCAGCAAGTCATCGGTCCCCTCCAGCGCAAAGTACGACGACTGGATCGGGATGAGCAGATGGGTGGCGGCCACCAGCGCGTTGACCGTCAACAGCCCGAGGGTTGGCGGGCAGTCGATCACGATGTGCGGGAAGCGCTCCACCATCGGCGCCAGCCGGTCCTTGAGCCGGAAGTGCGCGTCGATCTCCCCCACCAGTTTCGATTCGAGTTTCGCCAGCGCGATGCGCGACGGCGCCACCCACAAATTGGGCTGGTTGGTCGACGGCAGGATCACGTCCTCGAAGCCGACATCCTTCTCAGCGATGGCGTCATAAACACTCCGCGTCACCTGGGTGACGTCGAGGAACGACATCGTGCTGTTGGCCTGGGGGTCGAGATCGACGAGGAGCGTAGGTTGGCCGCGGAGCGATAGCGCGGCGGCAAGATTGATGGCGGTCGTGGTCTTTCCCACCCCGCCCTTCTGATTGGCTATGGCGACGATCATCGGGGGGCGCCGCCATCTTAGCACCCGGGCGCGCAGAGACCAACGTCTCCGCGCTGACGCACGACTTTTACATCTTGTACTTGCCCATGTCGTCGGGGTCGAGCCCCTCCAGCCACTTCTGCAGCCGCTCCGTGTCCCCCTTGTCGGGCGTCAGGTCGACCGTCTTGGCGTGGTCGATGACTTTCTCTTCGACGAAGATCGGCGCGCTGGCGCGCAGCGCCAAGGCGATGGCGTCGCTCGGCCGGGCATCCACCGCCATTAGTTCACCGCCGACCTCCAGGTAGATGAGCGCGTAGAAGGTGTTCTCCTTGAGATCCGACACGACGATCTTCTTGATCCGTCCGTGCAGGTCGGCGATGACGTTCTTCAAGAGGTCGTGGGTCATCGGCCGCGGGGTCGCGACATTCTCGATCTGCAGCGCGATGGCATTGGCCTCGAACACCCCCACCCAGATCGGCAGGACCCGCTGCCCGTCCTTGTCGCGCAGGATGATGATGGGCATGTTGGTGATCGGATCCACCATCAGCCCCTTGATCGTCATTTCGATTTGCATGGATTCTTCCTTCCGCGCTCGGCGGAAGCTACACCCGGGGCTGAAGCGCCTCACCGCGCAGGCTATTGGGGTTCGCTCCGGTGATACGCACCGGCACAATCGTTCCAACCCACGCCGGATCGCCGGGCAGGTTCACTACCGTGTTGGCCGGGGTCCGCCCGGACAATTCCCAGTCACGCCGGCGGCTCCTGGCGTCGATCAGGACCGGCTCGACGCAGCCAATCGACGCTGCGAACAGCTCTCCCTGGATCGCGCCCTGCAGCGCCTGCAGCGCCATAATCCGCCGGGTCTTCTCACTCTCGGGAACGTCGTCCGGCATCCGCTTGAGCGCAAGCGTGTTGGGCCGCGGCGAGTATTTGAACGAATACATGCTGTGATACCGGGCTGCCTGCGTCAGCGACAAGGTGTCGGCGAAATCCATCTCGGTCTCACCCGGGAAGCCTACGATCATATCGGTCGACAGCGCGATGTCCGGGATGGTCTCGCGCAGACGCGCCAGGAGTGCGAGGTAGTCCTCGCGGGTGTGGCGCCGCCGCATACGCTCGAGTACGGCCGAAGACCCGCTCTGCACCGGCAGATGCAGATGACGGACGACCTTCGACAGGTCGCGCATCGCGTGCAGCATCCGGGTCGTCACGTGACGCGGGTGCGGACTGGCAAACCTGATGCGCTCGATACCCGCAACCTCGTTGACCCGCGACAGCAGCTCCGCAAAATCACATCCGGAGTCGTCGGGCGCCAGGTAGTGGTTGACGATCTGACCGAGCAACTGAACCTCGCGGGCCCCCGTGTCGGCGGCGCGCCGGACCTCGGCGACGATGTCCGCGGCCCGCCGCATGCGCTCCTTGCCGCGGGTATACGGCACGACGCAAAAGGCGCAGAACTCGTTGCACCCCTCGATGATGGTGACGTACGCTTTGTGCGCATCCTCGCGCCGCGCGACCCCGAGCGGAAACGAGACGTCGTCATACGGATTGAGATCGATGCGAGGGCTCGGCGTCCGCCAGCCGATGCCGCTTGGCGCGATGGCGCCGGCGTGGGTGCGATTCGCCGCGATCGCGGAGGTCCGTGCTTCGTCGACCAGCATCGGCAGCCTCTTGAGGCTCTGGGTGCCGATCAGCACGTCAATGACCTGGCCGTTGGTCTTGCCGAGGAGCTTCTCGCCTTCCTGTTGCGCCACGCAGCCCGCGACGGCGACGACGGGCCTCGACCCGGTGTCGTCACCCATCATCCGGATCTCGCCCAGGCGCGTATACAGCTTCTCCTCCGCCTTTTCACGGACGCTGCAGGTGTTGATGACGATGACATCGGCGTCGTGGTCGCTGTCCGTGCGGTCGTAGCCGGCCTGCTCCAGCAGCCCCGCCATACGCTCGGAGTCGTGCTGATTCATCTGGCAGCCGAAGGTTTCGATCAGGTATTTCTGGCTCATGGCTTTCGGCGGCTCACCCTTTCGCTTTCGCCTTTCGCCTTGCATTCGCTTTCGCCTCGATCATTTCGCGTGCCCCGGCGAGTACGGCAGCAGAGACATCCGCGCCGCCCATCATGCGCGCGATTTCCGCTTCCCGCTCGGCTCCGGCAATGCGTGTGACGGCGGTCGAGGTGCGCCCGGCCTTGACGCTTTTCGCGATGCCGTAGTGAGTCGTGCCGTATACGGCGATTTGCGGAAGGTGCGTGATGCAGAGCACCTGGAATCGCTCGCCGAGGAGCCGGAGGCGAGCCCCCACGACGTCCGCGACGGCGCCGCCGATTCCCGCGTCCACTTCGTCGAAGATCAGCGTTTTACCCGGCGCGTCGGTGGACGCCAGCGTCTTGAGCGCGAGCATGATACGCGACAGTTCCCCGCCGGACGCGATCCGGGCCAGCGGCTTGACGTCCTCACCAGGGTTCGGCGACATGTAGAACTCGGCGCCGTCCAGACCGCGTTCGGACCATCGCGCTTCTCCGTCCTGCTCGACGGCAAAGCGAACCTCACACCGGGTCCGCGCCATTGCCAGATCGGCAAGCGCTTTCTCCAGGGACTTGGCGAAGTCCTTTGCCCCGGCTCGCCGCCGGCTGGACAGCTGCCCCGCCGCCTTCTCGTACGCAGTGCCGGCCACGGCCAGCGCCGCATCCAGGTCGGCCGCCCGCTCGGTCGCGTGGTCGATGTCCTGCAACTCGCGCCGCAGTTCTGCCGCCCTGGCGATCACGTCTCCGAGGCCGGGGCCGTGCTTCTTCTTCAAACGCTCGAGGACCGCCAGTCGATCCTCGATCTCCTGGAGGCGCGCCGGCGACGCATCGATGTTCTGGGCGTAGGATCGCAGGAAGAACGCGAGGTCCTCGAGCTGCGACTTGATCCCCTCGCGGGCATCGGCATAAGGCGTAAAGGTGGTGTCGAGCGCCGCCAGCTCGCCGACCTTCTTCCACACGGTTCCAAGGGCGGGCAACGCCGCATCGTCCCCGTCGTAGAGCGCCGTATAGGCGTCGGCGCAGAGACGCTGGAGCCGGTCGGCGTTCGCGAGCACTTGCCGCGTGGTGAGCAACTCCAGGTCTTCACCCGGTTGCGGGGCGGCCTTGTCGATCTCCGAGAGCTGAAAGGCGAGGAATTCCGCGCGGGAAGTCTTCTGGTGCTCGGCCGTGCGGAGGCGGTCGCGTTCCTCTCGAAGCTGCTGCCAGGCGCGGAAACCCGCGGCGACGATATCCCTTTCGGCCGTCAGGCCGGCGAATACGTCCAGCAGATCGAGATGTGCGGCGGGATCGAGGAGCACCTGGTGTTCGTGCTGGCCGTGAAGATCCACGAGGGCGCCGGCGATGTCGCGAAGGGCGCTGCTCGTGACGAGCGTCCCGTCGACGAATGCCCGGCTGCGACCCTGCGAGGACACCTCACGGCGGACGATCACCTCGCTGCCGTCCGGCCGTTCGAACACAGCTTGCACGGCCGCCATCTCTTCTCCGGTGCGGACCAGTTCTGCGCTTGCCCGTCCGCCGACGAGGAGGCCGACGGCGCCGACCAGGATCGACTTCCCGGCGCCGGTTTCGCCGGTGAGCACATTGAAGCCCGGAGCGAACTCGAGGTCCAGGCGATCGATGACGGCGAGGTTGGAGACACTAAGGAACCGAATCATGCGACGCACCTTGGCGGAAGTTCCATAGTATCAGACCTTTGACAGCGCTTCAGCTGCGTGTTACGCTCATTGCAAATGCGCTGTCCCAGCGGCGCAACTAGGGTCACCGCTTCGTCTGCGGCGGCCGGAGGTTTCGTTTGCGCACGTTTGGCTATGTGGCCCTCGCCTTCCAGGCGGCGGGCTCGCCGGATCCTGGGACCGGCGGAGTGGATTTTGTCAGGCTCATTTCGGAAGCCAACTGGCTGTCGAAGAGCGTCCTCCTGATCCTTCTGATTTTCTCGGCTGTCCAGTGGGGCGTCACGTTCTATAAGATCTGGCAGTTCCGTGGTGCGGACCACGATACCGGGACGTTCCTTCAAGTCTTTCGCAAGAGCACGAAATTTTCCGAGGTGCAGTCGATCTGCGCCAGCGTAGCGAAGAGCCCGCTCGTCGGGATCTTCCAGGCCGGATACGCCGAGCTCAACACGCAACTGCGACAACACAAGGGGGCCGACGGCGAGCCCAAGCCAGCCGCCCCAGTGGTTCGTCCTACCCTACGCAGCCTCGATGCCGTGGATCGGGCACTGCTCCGTGCGACAGGCAGCGAACTGAGCAAACTCGAGAAGTGGGTGCCGTTCCTGGCGACAACCGCCAGCATCACGCCCTTCATCGGGCTGTTCGGCACAGTGTGGGGCATCATCATCGCCTTCCAGAACATCGGCATCCAGGGATCGACGAGCTTGAGTGTCGTAGCCCCCGGGATCGCCGAGGCGTTGATCGCGACCGCGGCGGGCCTTTTCGCCGCCATCCCGGCGGTCTATTTCTACAACGCCTTCACGACGCGCGTGAAGGACGTCGCCACCCGGATGGACGACTTTGCGCTCGAGTTCCTGAATATTTGCGAGCGGAACTTTACGTAACTCGGGTCGGCGGTTCCTTCGAGCGTCTTCGACTCCTTGGCGTCCTTCGAGTGAGTTAGCGAGCGAGCAGGCGAACGAGTCATCGAGGTCGAGAGAACAGATATAGATGCCAAAGGTTCAGCAGAACGGCGGCGGCGGATCGGGGCGCGGGCGGCGCGCCCGCGGGATGCGCGTGTCGACGACCCTGGCCGAGATCAACGTCGTCCCGCTGGTTGACGTGATGCTGGTGCTGCTGATCATTTTCATGGTGGCGGCGCCGATGATGACGCAAGGAATGGCCGTCAACCTGCCGCAGGCGCGGCGCGCCACTGCCGTTACCGCGCAGCCGATCTACGTGACGATTCCCTCGACGTTCGGCCAGACCAAGGTCGTGCAGATCAACAACGACGACGTTCGCATCGACATACTGCAGGAACGCATGAAGCAGATGCTGCTCGAGCAGTCCGACAAGTCCGTGTTCGTTCGCGCTGACGCCGGCGTCACGATGCAGCAGTTCATGAGTGTGACCGACAAGCTCAAGGACGCCGGTGTGGAAAAGGTCGCGATCTCGACGAGGACTCCTGAACGCTGATGGACGCCGTCACCGAGATTCTGCTCGAGCGTTCGCGCGTCACCGACAACATCAGTCGCATGGTGATCCTGTCGCTCATCGCGCATGCTGGCGTGGTGACCGCCTTCACGCTGCTGCCGCGTCAGTGGGGTGCGCCGCGTGACAAAGCCCCATCGATGATGATCTCCCTCGGCGGCGCGCCCGGTCCGGTGCAGGGCCGTAACCCGATCTCCAGTAAGGCGGTCCAGGAAGCCGTGCCAGACACCGTCAAGGCGAAGAACGACGCGCCGCCGGTGCTCGCGAAACCCGAGATGATCGAGCCGGTGAAGACCGCGCCGCGACCCGAGACCAAGGCGGTCAAACCCGAGCCGCCGAAGGACGTGCCGCAGCTGCGCGGCAGAACGCCAACCCAGGGCGCAGAGGTCAAGGCCGGCGCCGCCAAGGTCGAGACCCACGGCGCCGCGATTCCGTTTGGGGGCCTGGCGACAGGCGGTGGCGGCGCCGGAGCCGCGTATACCGATTTCGCCAACTTCTGTTGCCCCGAATATCTGACCACCATGGTGCAGCTCGTTCAGCGGAACTGGCAGCAGAACCAGGGACAGGACGCCACTGTGCAGATCAAGTTCACTATCCAGCGCGACGGGACGATGACCAACATCGAGGTCGAGCAGCCGAGCACGCAGTTCCTCAACCTGGCCGCCCAGCGGGCGGTCATCACCACCAGGCAATTGCCG
>JANPCT010000439.1:0-1609 GCA_031431095.1 Acidobacteriota bacterium
CTGGCCACCCTCACCTGGCACGCCGCTCGCCGCTATCTGCCCTCCGCCTCTCCAATCGCGGCAGTGGTCCTGGTTGTGACGACGCCGACGATGTTGTGGGAGGCGGGGACGGCCTACGTGGATTTGGCGCTCGCGCTTCACGCCGCGGCCGGCTGTTACGCGCTGGCCCGTTTCTGGGAACAGGACGAACGCGCGTGGGCCATCGTCGCCGCACTCCAGTTCGGCACGGCGGCCGCAACGAAGCACCTTGGCGTCTTCGTCGCGCTAATCGCGCTCGCGCTGTATGTGGCCGCTGCGCTCCGCGGCGGACGCGGCGCCCGGTGGGCATGTCAGCGCGGTCTCCTGATCGGCATCGCCGCGGCCCTGTTACCGCTGCCGTGGTACGTGCGCAGCTGGCTGGCGTCCGGGAACCCGATCTTTCCGGAGATGTGGGGGCTCTTCGGCGCGTCCCCCGCACAACGATGGGATGTCATTTCCGAGCTGGGGCTGGTCCACTTCAAAGCCCACTTCGGCATCGGCCGATCCCTAGGCGATCTGATTGCGCTGCCGTGGGACGTCACGGTGCACGGCGCTCTTTTTTCCGGGTCGCTCGGTCCACTGTTCCTTGTGCTCGCGCCGGGCATGTTTCTCGCCAGGCGCCATGACCACGCGCTGCCGTGGCTGTGTGCAGGCGCGGGCTGCTACCTCGCTTTGTGGGCGTCTCCGATCAGCAGCTACCAGATGCGCTTCCTCATGCCTGTCGTTCCGGCGCTCGCGCTGATCGGGGCGGCATGCCTCGACAGCATCGCGGCCTGCGCCGACCGCAATTTCACGCAGGGGCGCAGAGCGGTCAACGCGATGGTCCTGATCCTGGCGACAATGAACCTCCCGGCGTTCATCCGATGGCAGGAGGCGGACCGCGTCGTGTGGGACGGATGGCTGACGCATGTGCTGCGCGCGATGCCGCTCGCGGTGATCACCGGCCGGGAGTCTGAATCGGCGTATTTGAGCCGCGAGGTTTCTTCTTACGCAGCGTGGCGGGCGATCGAAACTACAACACCTCCCGGCGCGCGCATTTTGACGTTCACGGGAGGAGACCGCCTCTACGCGTCTCGACGCTATGTGCCGTATGACTCGACGATGGCGAGGGCGGTGCTCTCTGCGACGGCGCAGGAGGCGGCGCGCGCGGCGGAGGCACTGCGCGGTCTTGGCGTCACGCACGTGCTGTTCGATCGCCGCGAGCTGTCGCGGTGGGACGTCGAACGCGTCGCAATCAGCTCGGCGGCGTTCCAACAGGGCTGCATACGGGAGTATGACGATCAACACCTGTGGTTGTGCCGCCTCGATTACGGGCGGCTGCTCGCCGCGGTCAGGGGCGTCCCTTCCGCAACAGGCGGAACTTACGGAAGGCATGCTCGATCAGACCGGCCGGATGGCAGCGCAACAACGTCGCGAGATCGGCAACGGTTTCGCCCCAGCCGGTTCGCTCGCCCAGCCGCGCGCGAATCTGGTTCACCACTCGATCGCCGTAATAGCTCCGTGCATTCCGCTGCCCTTCGCTGAACGCCTGGCGCCTGGCTGCCGTGTCGAGGTAAGGCCGTTGCCGCCGCATGACCTTCGCGAGCTCGAG
>JANPCT010000440.1:0-2116 GCA_031431095.1 Acidobacteriota bacterium
AGATCCCGCCGACGGGGATTGCTCTCGAAGAGATCGAGCGGCAGGCGCTGATCGAAGCGCTCAAGATGTCCAACTGGGTCCAGAAAGACGCCGCGGAGCTGCTCAGCATCAGCCCGCGCGTCATGAACTACAAGATCAAGACGCTCGCGATCGAATATCCCCGCGGCCGCCGCATCGTCGAAGTGGCCTGACGGGATCGATCAGGCTTTCGGGTGTGCCTTCCGGTAGGTCTCGATCAGTTGCGCGGCGTTGACGTGCGTGTAGCGTTGCGTGGTGCTCAAACGCGCGTGGCCGAGGAGCTCCTGGATCGCGCGTAGGTCGGCGCCGGCTTCGAGCAGGTGGGTGGCGAACGAATGCCGCAGGGCGTGAGGGCTGATGCCGGCGCGCACGCTGTACCGCCGCACGAGTTTGTCGACGCTGCGCGTCGACAGCCTCCCCCCCCGGTAGTTCAGGAACAACGCTTCCTTCCTTCGTCGGGGGTCTGACCCCGGCGCGCCCCGTTTCGGGGTCTGACCCCGTTGGCACGGATTTTGTGCCAGGGGTCGCAGAAATTGCTCACGATCTGCCAGCCAGGAGCGGATGGCGGCCGCCGCCGGTCTGTTGAACGGCACGATCCGCTCCTTGCGTCCCTTGCCCAGCACCCGCACCACCCGCGCGGACAGATTGACGTCGTCGAGATCGAGACCGACGAGCTCGCTGAGACGAAGGCCCGACGCGTAGAACAGTTCGAGAATCGCCTGATCGCGGCGACCGAGGGGAGCCGAGGTGTCCGGCGCGTCGAGCAGCGCAGTCATCTCCGCAGCCGCGAGGTGATTGGGGATGCGATGCTCGCGCCGAGGCGCCCCGACGAGGGCGGCAGGATCCCCCTCGATGATTCCCTCACGCCGCAGGTAGCGGCCAAACGCGCGAATCGCAGAGAGCTTTCGCGCCGCGGACGCCTTGGCATTGCCGCGTTTGTTCAAGTCGCTCATGAAGGCGCGGGCGCCCAGATGATCGAGGTCGCCAGGCGTCAGTTCGGAAACCCGCTTGCCGGCGTGGATCACGAGGAAGGCGAGATACTGCGAGAGGTCGCTCTCGTAGGCGCGCACGGTGTGCGCCGAGGCATTCTCGTTCAACCGGAGGTGTTCGAGAAACGCCTTGAAGTGGTCTCTAACCAATCGTCCAGATCCTTGAGCGCGCGCTCGGAGATCGCGGTGTTGCGTTCCTTCTTGCCCCTGATCTTCGCATCTAGCGGCGGAATCAGGCCGAACGAGATGTTCGACGGCACATAGTGTTTCGGGTCCGCGTGCGAAGCGTAATAGGCCAGCGCGCCAAGCGCGGTCGTCCGCGGCGGCGCCGACAGCGGCTCGCCAAGCACGAGCGCCGCGGCATTGCGGCCGGCAATCAGGCCCGACGCGGCCGACTCGACGTAGCCCTCGACCCCCGACATCTGGCCGGCGAAAAAAAGATCCGGGCGCAGCCGCGTCTGCCATGTCTCGTGCAGCACCGTCGGCGAATTGACGTATGTATTGCGGTGGATCATCCCGAAGCGCACGAACTCGGCGTTCTCGAGCCCGGGAATCAGCTTCAGCACGCGCGCCTGCTCTCCCCACTTCATCTGCGTCTGGAAACCGACAAGGCTGAAGTGGTCGCCGGCGATGTTGTCCTGCCGCAGCTGCACGATCGCGTAGGCGTCGCGTCCGGTCCGCGGATCCGGCAGACCGACCGGTTTCATCGGGCCGAAGCGCAGTGTATCGACTCCGCGTGAGGCCATCACTTCAATCGGCAGGCAGCCTTCGAAAAACGTCGCCTTGTCGAACTCGTGAAGCGGCGCTTTCTCGGCCGCCATCAACGCGTCATAGAACCGCTGGTACTCCGGGCGCGTGAACGGACAATTCAGGTAATCCCCTTCACCGTCGTCGACCCCGCAGGCCGGCGCCCCTGGGATCGTGTCCATGCGGTCCTCATCGCCGGAAGTGGCGTCGCGCGACGCTGACGCCGACGTCCGGCCATCGGCGGGACCCGACACCTGGCTGCGAATGTTGCGCCCCCAGCGCGAGGCGCGAAAGACCTTCGAACGATCGATCGATTCCGACAAGACGATGGGGCTGATCGCGTCGTAGAAGTAAAGGTGTTC
>JANPCT010000441.1:0-2971 GCA_031431095.1 Acidobacteriota bacterium
CGGACAGCCGCGGACGGTCTGGACGGTGATGCGATTGTAGCGGCGGCCGAGCAGGTGTTCGAAGCGCGGCATGGGGCTGTCCGCCAGATCGTACGTGCCCGGCGCCGCTTCGCGGTAGAACGGCTTGAGCCCGGCGACGCCGCCGCGCCGGAAGTCCTCGACGATCGCGGGCCACAGCGCCTCGCCTTCGCCGACGCACACCGCGTCGGCATGCTGCTTCGCTTCGTCCGCTGCGAAACTGGCATGAAGGCCGCCGATGACGACGGGCGTCCCGGCGGCGCGGAAGCGGTCGGCCAGGTCGTACATCTCGTAGGCCATTGCCGTGTACGACGTCAACGCGACGAGATCGTAGGAGGTCTGCTCCGGATCGCAGGTCTTGACGTCGGCCAGTTCGACATACTCGACCTCGACCTCGTCGGGAGTGAGAGCGGCCAGGATTAACAGCGCCAGCGACGGCAGCTGCGCGATGACCTGGCCACGATTGACGAACTGGGGCAGGGTGACGCCCACGTCAATCAGTTTCTGGTTGTAGACCCTGACGCCGCTCATCGCAATCAGCCCGATCTTCACTTGGCCTCCTTGGCTGTCCCTTGCCACCACCCGACGGCGCCCGCTATCATCTACTGCCGATTAACGAGGAACCGTTGCCCACCATCGAACACGACGTCATCGCCATCGTTGCCGCCATCACCAAGGCGGCGCCGCAATCCATCGGGCTCGACACCGATCTGCGGCTCGATCTCAACGTTGACTCGCTGCAGGGGCTGCAAATCGTCGCCGCCCTGGAAAACCACTTCCACCTCGAACTGCCCGACGAGGATCTCGACGTCACCACGAGCGTGCGGGCCATCGTCGAGGCGCTACAGAAAGCCGGGGCGCACGCGCCGTCACGCCCGTGACGAACCAAAGGTGCGCGCCAGCTCCTCGGGCAGGGCCGGGTGCGCGCGAGCAGCCTCGCACGACGCCATCCAGCGCACGATCGCCGGGCAGGTGAGTTTCGCCAGCCGCGCGAAGATTTGACGCTCGCCCCAGATGAAATGCGTGCTGCGGAGCCCTCGCAGGAGGATCCGATGCTGCGGCACCGCCAGCTGATCCGCCACGCGGGGGCCCATCAAGTAGCGCATCAGCCCCTCGGGCACGCTTTTGAGCCCGCGCGGCATCATGCAGCGCATGATGTGCACGACCTCCTCGATCAGCACCTTGGCTTCGTGGGTTTCGGCGCAGGAGCGCTCGAACAACTGCTTGTGGAGCGCGCGCGCTTCGGCGACGTCCCGCGGCTGCAGTTCCTCGCTCATGCCGAGCAGGTGGCCGACGGTCTTCCAGGCGCACAGCGTGGCTTCCTGCTCTTCGGGGGTCTGGACGATGCCCAGTTTGGCGAGTGAGTCGATGGTGCAGAAGCAGAAGCACAGCACCGCTTCGCACGTGTCTTCCTGGTTGATCGCCGCGCCCAGCGTCGCCGTGTCCCACTGTTTCGCGGGATCTCGCGGCAGGCTGAGCATGATGCGGATGCCCGAGTGGATCATGCGCAGCTTCTGGACGGTGACCATGCCGCCCCCCTTGCGCACGCCGTGCGCCCCGTCGCCGGGCCGCCGCTGCGCCGGCGCCACCCAATACTGCGCCAGGCCGCCGTACTCGGTGATGCTCGCGACGAACTGCGTCATCTCCATCATGCGGTTGCGCAGCGAATCCGGGCTGAAGATCTTCGCCAGGTAGAACGAACGCGCGCCGGCCGGGTTGGTGAAGAAGTGCGGCACCGCGCACATCAGCAGGGCCACCGTCGATACCGGTCCGTAAGCGACGAACAGCTCCTCGGCGATGCGTAGTTTCATGGGGTCGACGAACGCGGGGTAGTCCACCGGCGCCGCGAACCACTCGCGCATCCGCGCCGGCAGCTCCGTTGGGATGGGCGCTTCCCAGTCCTCGAGCAACTGCGTCATCCGGATGAGGGCAGGCGGCCCGCCGGCCTGAAACACCTCGAGCGCCAGCGCGTCGGTCTCGGGGTCGGCAACGCGGCGCATGCCGTCCAGGAACGCGCCGGACCAGCGCGTGGCCGGTACGGGTGAGGGTGGCAGTTCGGAGACGAGCTGGGTTCGCATGGCGGTTCTATGTTTAGACGGCGGCAACGCGATCGTGGTGGCGCGCGTCACGCTCGTGCAGACGCTTCCGGACCTTGACGATCAGCCACACCAGATACATGTAGCCCAGCGCCAGGACGAGCCAGACCGGGCGATCCACGTGCGGCAGCCGGGCCAGCGATCGCGACAGCTGCGGGCCCAGCCACTCCTCCACCGCCGTGCGGTCCTGCTGGTAGAACAGCAGCAGGACCCCGAACGCACCCGCGACGACGAACGCTGTTCTGATCAGTTGAGCGATGAGCGCCATCACCGCGGCCACTTTGGTCGTGGCACCGCGAAACACCTGCGCGTGCCGGCGGACCAGGGTGCCCTGGAAGAGCGTATATTCGTTCACCCGGTCCTGGATGTCCAGACCCATGGCGTACGCGTTCAGCGTGCGCCGCACCATCTCCGGCCCGAGCATCCCCTTCAGCCGCCGCTGTTCGGCGGCGCGGAAATAGCGCTGCAGCATGCGCGTGTAATTGACGTCCGCGTAGAGATAGATGAGCGACGTGTCGAGCGTCGTCAGCGCGCGGTGAATGCGCAGCCAGGCCCACTCCATGGTGCACCGGTAGCCGACCAGGATCATGACGACGTGGATGGTGGCGTTGTCGAGGGACTTGTCGTGGTACGGCAACTCGCGCACGAGCGTCCGCGTCGCCCACGAGCGCAGCGCCTGCACCAGCTTTTCCTTGACCTCTTCGGTGTCGATGTTGGGCAGGCTCGCCGTCAGCATCAGGCACAGGTCGCCCGCCTTGGCATAGTCACGCGTCGCCAGGGCGCGGATGAACATCCGGAACTTCTGCAGGTATTCGCGCTCCGTGAAGTTCGTCGCGCCGAAGTCGATCAAGGCGATG
>JANPCT010000442.1:0-5405 GCA_031431095.1 Acidobacteriota bacterium
GATCACCTCGTCGATCCGCTTGGCGGCGCGCGCGCTGACGCGGACGCGCGTCACCCGCTTCGCCTTCAGCGCTTCCATCACCGGGTTGATTCCGTAGATCACCATCGCGTGTGCTCTTTCACTCGAAGGGGTCGAAGGACGCGACGTGCTCTCAGCCAATCGCCGCCGCGAACGCCTTGGCGCGGTCGCGCGCGCTGATGATGCGGCCGAGCCCCGCTTCCTGGGAGAGCTGCGCGCCGCGATCGATTGCCGGTACCGCGAGATCGAGCTCAGGGCCGCCCCCCTCACCAGTCAGCGCGACTCGAATCGGATGAAAGAGGGCCTTGCCCTTCTGGCCGGTTTTCTCCTTCACCCGGTTGGACATGGCGCGGAAAGCGGCGCGATCGAGCAACGGGGCGTCGAGCGTCTCCGCGAGCGCCGCGATGACGTCGCGCGCACCGGGCTCGTGCACGATGGCGGCGACCGCGGGACGCTGCAGCGCCTCAGCCGCGTCGTAGGTGAACACGAAGGCGACGCGATCGGGGATCTCCTCGAGGCGATCGACCGATCCGACGGCCATCGGCAACAGCGACTCCACGTAAGCCATCGCGATGTCGGTCTTCCGCTTCAGGAAGCCGCGGACCTGGAAGAACCGCGCCCCTTCCGCCGCCAGGCGCGCCGGCGCGGCGATCTTCATGTAGTACCGATTCATCCACGCCAGCTTCTCGGGGTCGAACACGCCGGCGCTGTGGCCGACGTTTTCGAGAGAAAAACGGCGCGCGAGCTCGTCCATCGGCATCAGCTCCGCATCGTCCGCCGTCTCGCCGCCGCCGGATCGCGGCGACCAGCCGATGAGCGCGAGATAGTTCGTCAGCGCCTCGGGCAGGTAGCCGCGCTCCCGGAACTCCGCGACTGACGTCGCGCCGTGCCGCTTCGACAGCGGCGTGTGGTCCGGTCCGAGCACGAGCGACAGGTGCGCGAACTGCGGAGGATTGAATCCGAGCGCACGATAGAGGAGCACCTGCCTCGGCGTGTTGGAGATGTGGTCCTCACCGCGGATCACGTGGCTGATCTCCATCAACGCATCGTCGACGACGACGGCAAAGTTGTAGGCCGGACGGCCGTCGGATCGCACCAGCACGGGATCGCCAATCACGTCCGTGCTGAACGTGACCTCGCCGCGGACGAGATCCAGGAACGACACGTCGATGTGCTCGGGGACGCGGAAGCGGACCACGGCGCGCTCGCCGGCCTCGATCCGGCGTCGCGCCGCCTCGGGCGCCAGGTCGCGGCACGTGCCGGCATAACGGGGCGGACGGCCGGCCGCGAGCATGTCGCGGCGATCGGCCTCGAGCTTCTGCGGGGGGCAGAAACAGTAGTAGGCGTGGCCCGCGGCGAGCAGCTCGTTGGCGTAGGAGGTGAAGAGGTGCAGCCGCTCCGACTGCCGGTAGGGCCCGCCGGCGCCGCCGACATCAGGCCCCTCGTCCCAGTCCAGCCCGAGCCAGCGGAGATCCTCGAGGATGCTCTCCTCGGATTCCTTCGTCGAGCGCTCGACATCGGTGTCCTCGATCCGCAGGATGAAGGAGCCGTCCTGGCCGCGCGCGAACAGCCAGTTGAAGAGCGCGGTCCGGGCGTTGCCGACGTGAAGCTGTCCCGTGGGGCTGGGCGCGAAGCGGACCCTCATGCGCGCCTCCGCAGGAGCGCAACCGCGTGCGCGGCGATCGCCTCGCCGCGGCCGATCGCGTCCATACCCTCGTTGGTCTTGCCCTTGATGCTGACGCGCGAGATGTCGACGCCGGCCGCGCCGGCGAGCCGCGCCCGCATGCCGTCGATGGCGTCCTTGATTTTCGGGCGCTCGAGGATCACGGTGATATCCAGGTTGCCTACCTCGTAGCCCTGCTCGCCGACGAGGCGGGCCGCCTCACGCAGAAGTTCCACGCTGTCTGCGTCCTTCCAGCGCGCGTCGGTATCGGGGAAATGGCGGCCGATGTCACCGAGACAGGCGGCGCCGAGAATGGCGTCAGTGGCGGCGTGACAGGCGACGTCGCCGTCGGAATGCGCGAGCTGACCACGATCGAACGCTAGCGTCACGCCGCCGAGCACGAGTGGACGCCCCTCGACCAGGCGGTGCAGGTCGTAACCCGTACCGACGCGCTCCGTCGAACCCAGCCGCTGCCTGGCCGCATCGAGATCGTCGCGAGTGGTGATCTTCACGTTGGCGGGATCTCCCTCGACGACGTGCACATGGTAACCAGCGTGCTCGGCCAGTCCGGCCTCATCAGTGGCCTCGATGCCGTTGCGCCCCTGGGCGACAGCGGCCGCCAGCACCTCGCGGCGAAACCCCTGCGGCGTCTGCGCGAGGTAGACGCTGTCGCGGGGAATCGTCTCGTGAATGACGCCGTCCGCAACGAGCTTCACGGTGTCGCGCGACTGGAGCGCGGCGATGGCGGCCCCCTGTGTCATCGCGGCGTCAATCGTGCGATCGATCAGGGCGGCGCTGACGAACGGACGCGCGGCGTCATGGATGAGAACCACATCAGCGGATGGGTGGACCAGATCGAACGCGTTCGCGACGGAATCCTGGCGCCGCGCCCCGCCCGACGCGATCGCCACGGCCGCGAGTTTCCCGGGATCGATCCCTGCCAGCGCCGGAACCGTCGATCCCGGCGGCATGGCCAGGATCACTTCCGAGATTCGGGCGTGCCGCAGGAACGTGCTCAGGCTGTGCGCCAGCATGGGCCGGCCGCCGATGTCGAGCATCTGCTTGGGCGTGGCGGTGCCGAGCCGCGTCCCGGAACCTGCTGCGGCAATGATGGCGCTCACGAACATGGGCAAGAGACGAATTATATCGGAGTGCGTCCGTCGGTGACGTCCCCGCGGCTCGTTTTACGCCGCCGCGGAAGCGACGACGTCGTGGACGCGTGAGGAAAAGTCGCGGACCCCCTCGCGCGGCACGTTGACGGTTTCAATCGGTTCGTGCACCGTGACCGTCACGTGGCCCGGGCAGACCATCAAACGGCCGCGGAACATCACGTGGCGGCTGCCCTGAACGCTGATCGGCACCACCGGCAGGGCGGCGTCCAGCGCAATGAGGAAGGACCCGCCCTTGAAGCGGCCGACGCGGCCGTCGGTGCTCCGCGTGCCTTCGGGAAAGACGATCAGCGAATGCCCCGCGGCGACCAGGCGAGCCATCTTCTTCACGACTCCCGCGGCCGGCTTGGCGCGGTCCACGAGCACGTGCCCGGTGCGGCGCAGGTGCCATCCCATGAACGGGATGCGGCCCAGCGACGCCTTGGCGATGATCCGCAGTTGAAACGGCAGCGCGGCGAACAGGATCGGGATGTCGTAGATGCTCTGGTGATTGGACGCGAACACATAGCTGCGCGAGCGATCCAGCCGCTCCAGCCCGTTCACGCTGACCGTGACACCTGTCGTCTTCAGGATCAGCCATGACCACGCGCGGGCGCAGCGATGCCCGAAGTTACCCGAGCGATCGAACAGCGTGGAGAGCAGCGACGCAGTGCCGAGAACGATGGTGTAAAGGCTGATCGCCGGGATCAGGTAGAAGACAGTGCGCCACCAGTGCCACGGCTTCATTTGACATTGGGCATCGCGCGCGGCTGGGCCACCACCCCGGCGGGCATCGACACCGCGCCCGGACCTTCGATGTAGCGCCCGAAGATCATCTTCCCGGCGGTGGTCTGCAGCACGCTGGTGACGACGATGTCGATGTTCTTGCTGATCATCCGGCGCGCATTGTCCACCACCACCATCGTCCCATCGTCGAGATAGGCGACGCCTTGGTTGTATTCCTTGCCTTCCTTGAGGATGAACACCTTCATGAATTCGCCCGGGAGGACCACGGGCTTGAGCGCGTTGGCCAGCTCGTTGATGTTCAGCACGTCAACACCGCGCAGCTGCGCCACCTTGTTCAGGTTGAAGTCGTTGGTGACGATCTTTCCCTGCAGCGTGCGCCCGAGCTCGATCAGCTTCAGATCGACCTCCCGGACGTCGGGAAAATCGATGTCGGAGATCATCACGTCGACGCCCGACATCTTCTGGATCTTCTGGAGAATGTCGAGGCCGCGGCGGCCGCGGTTGCGCTTCATCGAGTCGGCCGAATCCGCGACGAGCTGCAGTTCCTTCAGCACGAACTGCGGAATGACCAGCGTGCCGTCGAGAAAGCCGGTCTCGCAGATGTCGGCAATGCGTCCGTCGATGATCACGCTCGTGTCGAGGATGCGGTATCGCTTCTGCGGACCCGCATCCCTGAACAGGCCGGCAAGCCGCTGCGGCTCCAGCCACTCCCCTTTCCTCGCCCCCATCACGATGCCGAGATAGGGAAAGACCAGCAGGATGAAGCTGTGGAGGAACACCACGCGGGGGTCCGACGTGTTGGCCCAGAAGAGCGCGGCGCCAATCGTCTTGGAGAGTCCGAGACCGATGGCGCCACCGATGAGCGCGCCGAGCAGGTCGGTGACCTCGGTCGATCGCAGGCGCGTCTCAATGACAACGATGAGCGCGCCCAGGATCACGCCGACGGCAACGTTCACCCCCACCAGCGGATGAAACGGCCTGGTCAGGGCGGCGGCCCACGAAACAGCGGCGATGAAAAGCGCGCGAGTAACGATATGCCAGGGCATCGGTTATGACTCCGGGGGGATGAAAGCCCCCTCATCATAACTAAAGCCGGCCGCGGGAGTTACCGCGGCCAGCCTGTCTGCGGCAGCCCGGGCTCCACTTTCAGCGCGTTCTGGTAATACAGCTTCTTGAGGACCGCGTCCGAGAGGCCCATCCCGTACAGCTTCCAGAAGGCGTGATAACCGCGGTAGTAATCGAAATACTCGTCGTGCGTCTCGAACACGCGCCAGTACGACGGGTACTCGGACGTCTCGTAGGTGTCCTTCCCGAACAGCAGCCGGTCCTGGTACTTGGTGAAGAACTGGGCCGCGGCGTAGGGCTGCCGGCCGAACTCGTACAGCACGGCGGCGACCTCGAGGTAGACGTTGGGCTGGGTGTCGAGCTGCCGCGCCGCGCGCTGCAGGTCGTTGCCGTACCAGTTGAAGTGCGCCCCGATGAAGCGCGTCTTCGGGTGCTTCGAGAACATGTGATCGCGCTCTTTCATCAGCTGCTCGAACGTCGGGTAAATCGACGGCGGGCTGGCGCGCTGCGGAAAAATGTTCAGCTCGAGCCAGCGCTCGTTGTGGTTGTCGATGGGCGAGAAGAACTCCTGCGGTTCAGCCGTGTGGATGATGACGGGGATGTTCAGCTCGCCGCAGAGCGCCCACACCGGGTCGAGTGCCGGGTCGTCGACGGCGAGGCGCGTGCCGTCCGCCTTCTTGTGACGCAAGCCGAGTTCCTTGAACACCTTGAGACCAATCGCGCCGTTCTTCACCGCCTGGCGCAGGTCGGCGACCGCCTTGTCC
>JANPCT010000443.1:0-3854 GCA_031431095.1 Acidobacteriota bacterium
ACCACTGGTGGGCCAGCTCGTGCGCGATGAAGAACGATGGAAAGTTCGGAAACGAGACCGGATCGTTGTTCCAGATGAATGGCGCCTGCGGCAGGGGCAGGTTCAGCATCGCGAAGTAGGCGGGGCTGTGGCCGCCCGGCAGGTCGCTCTCCGTCAGCGCGAGGGTGAACGCCTCGTACGGCGCACCCGCCATCAACCCGCCGTAGAACCTCAGGATGTCGGACGCTTTCTCCCCCAGGTCTCGCGATCGCTTCGCCAGGCGTGGATTGGCCGCCATCGTCAGCGTCAGCGGGTCGTCGTCGTCACGCACCTTCAATGCGGTGGGCTGGCCGAATTGAAAGCGGCTCACGAGGTAGGCGAAATACCGCGTCGGCCTGGACGCCTCGAATACGAAACGCTTGCGCGGCCGCGTGCCCGGGGCGCTTTCCACGGGTGCCGGCGGACCTTCAAGCCTTCCGCTTGCGATGACGTCGAATTCGGCCGGCACGGTGAACGCCAGCTTGCCGCTCGCGTAATCCGTCACCGTCGATTGCGGGTACCAGTAGCTGCGATTGCTGTAGAGCAGCTGCGGCTCGAGTGGAATCACCATCGTGTCTTCCTGAATCTGGCCCACGGTAACCGCCTCGCGATCGGCGCGCTGCGGCGGCAGCCGCCCGCCGTAGGTGATCACCAGATCGATGTCCGAAGGGGCGACCACGGTGGCGGGGAACCCGACCAGCACGTTGTTCTGTCCGACGACGCGAAGGTGCAGGAGGCGCCCGAACTGCGGCGAGGTCACGCGCCGGACGACCAGCGAGTCCGCCAGGCGCAGCGTCAGCGTCGAGAAATATGGTGAGCGCGTGTGAATCGAGAGCTTCGCCGTTCCGTCGATCCATTGCCGGTCGGGCGCGAGCGAGGTTTCTATTTCATAGCGGACGATGTCGTAGTCGACCTTGTCGTCCTCGCTGAAGAACCGCCCCGTGCTAGCCAGCCTCTGCTCCGAGGGATAAACCGAGATGTTGCGATGCCGGCGCCGATCGAAGAAGGAGATGTCCTCCGGTTCCGAGTTCGCCCGGGCGTATGTGAGCGGTCCGTACCGGCGGGTGACGATCTCGGCGACGAAGTCGTTCGCCGATGGGACCAGCGACCATCGCGCGGTGCTGAGATCGTTGAGACCGAGCTGGAAGCTCATGGGAAGATAGGTGTCGAACGCCTGGAGCGCGCGGCGCAAGTGATTGGGATCGACGGCACGCGAGGTCAAAGCCTGTGTCGCTACTCGTGCGCCGAATTCGTGTGGGGGAAGCCGAACGAACACCACGTCGAATCCCGTCTTCAGCGTGTCGGAACCCGAGAAGATGCGAATCTGTCCGCGTTCAGTTTCGGGCGCCGGCGCGAACTCCATCCTGCCGCGTCCCAGCAGCACGAGCGCCGTCGGCCCATCCGGAGTCCGCGCCACGAAGGCGTACCCTGACGGCAGCGACAGGGTTAGATCCGGCGCATGCACGACGAGGTCCTTGACCTCGTACTCGGTCGTCGTATCGAGCGCCAGCCGGAACAGCCCACTGATGACCGAGAGCCGCTCCACCGTCGCGATCCGCCACGGTATTTCTCCCTGGCCGGGCTCGAGATCGAGGCGCCACGTGGTGACGCGCCCTTCGGCGTTGCGATCGGTGAGCGTCTCCAGCAGGAGCCGGATCCCGCCGCGGTCGAGCGGCGAGCGATCGCGCTCCTTGACGGTGGCATGCGTCACCCTGGGAAACGTCATGCTCTGCACGAACTCGGACACAAGGGCGGGCCGTGCGTCGGGTTGTGCCAGTGCGCGCAGCGCGCCGGCATCCCCGGCTTCCGCGGCGCGTTCGATGACGGCGATGAACGCATCGATGCCAGCCTGTTCCGGCACAGGCTGCGCCGCGCCGGCCAGCAACGGCCACAGCGCGAGGCACGCGAACGCCACCACCCGGCGGACTCCCATGGGATCGTTTATTAGACACCGGAAACGCTCCGGCTCCGGCCTGGTTCGGACGGTGGGACGAGTTGACTGTCCGACAGGACATGAGTGGACACCGCGGCGTCGCAGTCGGCTGCGGCTCTAGCCGAGCGACGAGTGCTGTGCCGCGCGCTTGAGGATCAGGACGGTGAGGTCGTCGGTAAACCTCGAGTCGCGCGCGTGTCCCTCGACCGCGAGGAGGATCGCGGGCGCGAGTTGCGCCGGAGACTCTCCACCCCGTGCCGCGAGGAAGCGTTCGAGTCCTGTTTCTTCGAACGGCTCACCTTGAGGATTCTCCGCTTCGGTGATGCCGTCGCTGTAGAGCACCAGCAGGTCGCCGGGACTCACCCACGTGTCGACGGCTTCGTACGCGGAGCCCTCGAACATTCCGAGCGCGATGCCGGTGCCCCCGAGCCGCTCGATTGATCCGTCGGTGCGCCTGAGAAGGGGAGGGTTCTGACCGGCGTTCACGTAGGTGAGGGACCCCGTCGCCGGTGTGTAGACGCCGTAGAACAGCGTGATGAAGCGCGAGCCCGGACTGTGACGGCAGATCTGGGTATTGAGCCGCGCCACGAGCGCGCGCGCCTCGAGTTTCTCGTCGACGAGAGTCCGCAGGACCGCGAGCAGCAATGCCATCAGCAGCGCCGCCGGACTCCCCTTGCCCGCGACGTCGCCGATTGTCACGATGACGCGGCCTTCCGGATCGTCGATAAGCGGCAGCACGTCGTAGAAGTCCCCGCCGACCGTGTTGGCAGGCCGCGTGATCCCGCAAATCTCCGCATCTCCTGCGCTGTAGGTACCGGTCGGCAGCATGGCGAGCTGAATCTCCCGCGCCACCTCCAGCTCTCCCTTGAGGGATAGCCGATCCGCCACCTCCAGCAGCACCAGCAGGTTGATGAGGATGATGCTGACCAGCAGTGCGAGGGTACCGTCGGCCCATTGCGGCGCGAAGATCGCGACGTTGAAGAACGGCGTGCCGAACGGCACGCTGATCATGGACCAGCCGCGATAGAGCTTGAGGACTCCGATCAGCGCGATCACCAACGAAATCAGGTAGAGCGAGCGCCGCGCCGGCGACAGCTTGAGGGTGAAGGCGATGAACACCTGTCGGACGCGCAGCAATTGCCGCCGCCACCACTGTTCCCTGGCGAGCTGGTCTTCATCGAGCCCGCGGGAGAAGAAGCGGTAAGCGTCGCGCGTGTCGTGCGTCAGCAGCCGCTGCAGGTCCTCCGCGGTGACGTCGCGGGCGATATCGCGCGTCCAGGCGTCGAACCAGTGTGCTCCGGAGGGCTTCGCGCCCCGTGCACGCCTACTCACGGCGGCCCTTTCGACCCACGCTCCGCACGCGCGGTCCGCTCGCTCTGGCTCAGTGGCATCGTCAGATCAGGCCGATCTCCCGGCCGACGGCGGCGAACGCGTCGAGCGCAAACTGCAGGTCCTCACGCGTGTGCGTGGCCGTCACGATGGTGCGGACCCGCGCCTTGTCGCGAGCCACGGTGGGGAAGGCAATCCCCTGGGCGAAGACGCCGCGAGCGAACAGTTTGTCGGACAACAACATCGCTTTCGCCCCGTCTCCCGCAATTACCGGCGTGATCGGGCTCTCGCTGAGGCCCGTATCGAAGCCCAGACGATGCAACCCCTCCTTGAAGAAACGAGTGTTGTCCCACAGGCGTTCAATGATGTCCGGCTCGTCCATGAGCACGTCGATGGCCGCCATACACGCGAGCACGACCGACGGCGGGTGCGAGGTGGAAAACAGGAAGGGTCTGGCGCGGTGGCAAAGGACGTCCACGAGATCCGCGCTTCCGGCGACATAGCCGCCGAGCACGCCGATGGCCTTCGAGAGCGTGCCTACCTGGATGTCGACCCGGCCGTGGACGTCGAAATG
>JANPCT010000444.1:0-7348 GCA_031431095.1 Acidobacteriota bacterium
CACTCTGTTCTCGACTGGGCCATTTCGCAGGACCAGCGCCGGCGCGGCGCCGGCGGTGTCCGCCAGCAACGTCAGTGATGTGCTCCGCGCGCCTCCGACCCAGAAGCCCGACGGCTCCGGAAAGGACGACTCGTCGAGGAAGAAGGCGACGCCGCCCTCGTAGCGGACCGCACGACGCGCGACGCGCGGTCCCGCCGCCGCGGCGAGCGCCAGCGGGCGGAGCTGCACCGCCTCGAGTTGATCGCGTGCCGCCTCATCGCCGCGAATCGTGAGCACGCGGGCCCCGGCGGGAAGCTCGAGCCGCAGCCCGGCATCGAACACAGCGAGCGGACGCGTCACGATTGAAAACTGATCATTGCCGACGCCGATGATCAGCAAGCCGTCACCGGCGCCGTGGCGCTTCACCGTCACCAGGTACGAGCCAGCTGGTACTCCGGGCAGCGTCGCCAGCGGACGGTTGAGCCCACGCGGTGTGCCACGACCGGCGCGGCGCACCGGCATCTCGATCACGATCCGCCCGGCGTCCGTGCCGGTCAGCCGGCGGCGCGACGTGAGATCGATTACGGCAACGCGGTCCGCGGCCAGCGTGTGCCACGCCTGCATCTGCGCAGGCACAATCGTCAGCGGTTCCACCGCGTTGAGCTTCCAGACGACAGCGAGCGCCACCATGGCACCGCATCCGAGCGCCAGCATCGCGAGCGCGATGATCGTTTCCGACGAACGCGCGCGCGCGCCGAACACGATTATTCCGCAGGCCGCGCCACCGATACAGAGCACCCATGGAAGCGTGGCGATGAACCCGGCGCGCGCGGCCGCCTGCCGCGCCTCCAGAGCACTCCCGGCGGGCAACGGTACGAATGCCGGCGATCCGCCTGCCAGATCGACAACAGGGTTGGACCATTCCAGGTACGGCGCCGCGGTCGGGCCGCTCTCGTTGCGAGAGTGGTAGCCAAGGCGGCCGTCGGCGCCTCCCGCCATCACGGCCGCAAGCCATGCGCTGACGAGCACCGCGATGAGCATCACGATTTTTGCGCCGCGAGAGGTCACCGAAGCCCAGGCGCACGCCGCGGGGATCGCGAGCGGCAGCACCAGCGGCACGAGGAAGCGCGCCGGCCCGCTCGAACCTGCCCACCACATCGCATAGGTGCCGACCGAGAGCACATACGGGGCGGCCATCACGAGCCACTCGAACCCAAGACGCCGAGTCCTGGCGAAGCCGATCACCGCAACCGCCAGGACCGGCGCCGTCGCGATCAGTCCAAAGCCCTGGTCGAACAGCAGTCCTCCGAACCCGTTCGGCAGAAACGCCAACGAACTGCCGACGTCGCCGCCGTACGGCGCGGTCGGATCGAGCGTGCCGTAGATGACGAGGAAGAAGCCGAGCCACGCCAGCGCGCTCAACGCCGGGATTGCGAGGAAGGCGGCCGCCTTGCCGAAAGGATTGCTGCTGCGCGCCAGCCTGACGAGGATCAGCCCGCCCATCGTCGCGGCAAGCACGGCGAAGCGAGTGTGCAGCCAGGGCAGCATCGCCAACGCCGCTCCGTGCAGCACCCAGGGAACAGGACTCGAGGAAACCGGTCCGTCGCCGTGGCCTTCCTCCCTCAGCAGCGCCCAGAACCCGGTCAGCACGATTGCCGCGCCGGGCGCGTCCGGAAAGACAGCGAAACTCTCGAGCAGGAACGGCGCCGAAAAGGTCACGACCGACCAGCCGAACCACGCGGCACTCATGCTGCCCGTCGCCCGCCACGCGAGCGACCAGGCGAGCGCGCACGCCGACGCCGCGATCAGGATCAGGAACACGACCACGCCGGGGTATCCGGCAATCGCGAACGCGGGCAGGATCAACGCCGGCAGCCCGGGCGCGTGGATCGAGTACATCTCGCCATCGCGTCCAGGCCGGATCACGTGTGGCGCGAGATCGCCGGCGAAGTAGGCGCGGTAGTCTCCGCGGCGATGGTTTTTCTCGATGCGGAGGTCGCCGTCGTAGAGAAGACTCTGCGTGATGACCAGGTAGTGCGGCTCGTCGCCGCCCGGTCTGGACGGCGATGCGCTCCACGCCGCGATCGCGAAGACGACGAACGCAAGCACGCCGGGGATGACGGCCGGCCATCGCGACCACGGAAACAGCGAGATGTGCCACGGACGCATGGCCGCGCGTGCGAGCGCGAGCGCGACCCCGAGCCACACCACCGTAACAACTGCGCCGGTCCAGACGAGAAACACCGCCGGCACAGGAAACGGCAACCACGGCATGAAGATCAAGGCGAGAGGGCTGACCGCACTCGCGACGAAGACGCCCCGTTGACGAATCAGGCCGATCGCCGCGACCACCAGCCCGGCAGCAATCGCGATGGCAAGGTGGCGCGCATCGAGCGGCAGCAGACCGAGCCGCGCACCGGGACCGGAGTCGAGCATGCCGTTAGCAGGACCGGTGAAGGTAATCGCCCCGAACGACACCCATGCGGCCAGTGCAGTCCACGCCGCGGCCAGCAGCGTGACGAGACGTGATGAGGTGACCGGCGCTACAATGACGAGCAATTCTACATGGAGGACCGGTCCGGCACCACCGCGCGCGCGCGAGAGCTTCTTCTCGTCGTGCTGGGCGGCCTCGCCCTCTCCGTGCTCATGACGTGGCCGCTCGCCACGGGTCTCGATCGGCTCGGACGCACGCTCGGCGTCGACGCCGACGGACAGTACAGCATCTGGAACATCTCATGGGTCGCCCGCACGATCGTGGCGGAGCCGACCCGCCTGTTCGACGCCAACATCTTCTATCCGCACAGAACGACCCTGGCGTACTCGGAAGCGAACATCCTGCCGGGTGTGATCGGCGCACCGGCGTACTGGCTGACCCGAAACCCCTGGCTGACGCTGAACGTCGTCCTTCTCTTCGGGTTCACCTCGGCCTTTGTCTGCGCCTACCTGCTGCTCCGCCACCTGGCCGCCGATCGCGGCGCCGCGGCAGTCGGCGCGATCTTCTACGCCTACTGTCCTTACGTCTTCTCGCACCTGTCGCATATCCAGTTGCTGATGACCGGCGGCATCCCACTCGCGATGCTCATGCTGCACCGGGTCGTGGACGCTGCCTCCGGCGCACTCGACCCTGTCGCGGACGGCACATCCCTGCCACCCCGAGGTGCGCGCGTCCGGCGGACGATTGTTCTTCGTGGCCTCACGCTGGGGGTGGCGCTTGCGGCGCAGGCGCTGTCGTGCGCCTACTACGGCGTCTTCGCCGGCTTGATGGTCGGCTACAGCGCGCTCGTGCTCGCGGCGACGCGGCGCCTATGGAGATCGGCGGACTACTGGATGGGGATTGGCGCCGGCGCGGCGACGTCGATGCTGCTCGTGCTGCCGTTCTTCTTGCCATACCTCCGAGTGCAGAGCGAGACCGGATTCGCGCGCAGCGTTTCAGACACCGCCCGATGGTCGGCCGGCGCGCGCGATTACCTGATGTCGGCGACGCATGTGCACGCGCGGCTGCTCGCTTACATGCGCAGCTTCGGCCCGTGGTCCGGCGAAGTGCTGTTTCCCGGCTTCCTCACGATTGGTCTCGGCATCGCGGGATTGGTGATTGCTTCACGGCGGGGCGGACGGCAGCGTGAGACAGCCTTGCTCTATGGCTCACTGGCGGTGCTGGCGTTCTGGTCGTCGTTCGGCCCTGACGCAGGCCTGTATCGCGTGCTCTATTACCTGCCGGCCTTTTCGTTTCTGCGCGCGCCCTCGCGGCTCGGCCTCGTCGTCGTGCTGTGCCTCGCTGCCCTTGCCGCCTTTGCGCTCAACGCGACCTTCAATGCCGTCCGCGAGGAGCGGCGCCGGTTGGCGGTTGCGATCGCATTCATCGCGGTCATCGCGGAGCTCGCCGTCTTTCCACTCCGTTGGGCGACCGCGCCCGTCCTGCCGCCGGGCTACGCGCAGCTCGCCGCGAGCCCTCGCGGCCCCGTGGCGGAGTTCCCCTTCTACGGAGAGCGCATCGCTTTTCCGCTACACGCGCAGTACATGCTCTTCTCGACACAGCACTGGATGCCGCTCGTGAACGGCTACAGCGACGTCATCCCACTCGATTTCCGCGAGGCGGCCGCCGTGCTCGACGGCTTCCCCTCGGACGACGGCTTCACGATGCTGTCGCGGCGGCGGGTGCGCTACATCGCGATCCATTGGGACATGTATGCGGGGCGCGAGGCCGAGGTGCGCCGCCGGCTGACGCCGTATGCGGCGAATCTGAAGGTCCTGTCTGACGATCCCAGGATGTCGGTCTACGAGGTGGTGCGTTATCGATGAAGCGGCGAACTACCAAACAGTAACCAGTCACTACCGACGTTTCTTCTTCGCCGGCGCCTTCTTCTTCGCCGGTGCCCTCTTCTTCACGAAAGCTTTCTTCCTCGCGACCGGCGTCGCCGGCTTCTTCACCACGGCGCCCGGGACGCTGGCGCGCTGCACACCGGGCCGTGGCTGGCCGACGCCGTCCCCGTACAGACGGCGGTAATCTTCTGCGGTGCCGAGGATGCGCTTGACGTAGTTCTGTGTCTCCGGGAATGGAATGTCGTCGATGAACTCGTCTTCTTCCATCCCCGGACGCTCCGCCTTCCAGCGGACGACGCGGTTCTCGCCGGCGTTGTAGCTCGCGAGCGCGTAGTAGGTGCCGCCAAACTGCTCGATCAGCCGCTTGAAGTAAAGCGTGCCGAGGCGGATATTGGTCTCGCCGTCGGTGAGCATCGAGGTGGTGAAGCGCTTGATGCCCAGCGACGCGGCCAGCCGTTTCCCCGTGGCCGGGAGGAGTTGCATCAGTCCCCAGGCGTTCGCACCGGATCGCACGCCGGCGTCGAAGGTGGACTCCTGCGCGATCAGCGCCGCCACGACGTAGGGATCCAGACCGTGCATCGCGGCGTTCCTGCGAATCGCCTCCCAATAGGTGAGCGGGAAGATCACCTGCAGAATCTGCGGCGGCAAGGCCTCGCCGCCGGCGGCGAGGAACTGCGGATAGGCGCGCCGCATAAGCGTGATGGCGCGCCGCAGATCGCCCTGCTGGTGGTACACCCAGGCGATCGTCGCTTCGATGGCGGGCGACGTGCCCCACGCCTTCTGCGCGTAGCGCAATTCGTCGAGGCCCTCGTCATAGAGTCCCGCCCCGAGCAATTGCCGGATGAGGGCGGTGGTCGGGGGCGGCTCGGCCAGCGGGGTGGGCGGCGCGGCGCGCAGCGACACCGGCTGCGCCAGCGCGCCCGTGTTCGTCTCACCGCGCGACGCCGGCAGCCTGCGGCTGGCCAGCCGTCCGTAGTACGAATTCATGTAGTCGGCGAACACGAGTCGCATCCGGGCCTGCGCCGTCTCGCGGTCGCCCATCTTCTCGCGCGCGCGCGCCGACCAGTAGAGAAAAGGCGGGCGGTAATCGGACCGCGGAAAGAGCGCCGCCCCCTTTTCGAAAACACGCACGGTCTCGGCGAAATTGCCGGTCGTATACGCCCACCACCCGTACTTCCAACCGGAACGCTCCGCGTGCGGGCCTTCCGGAAACCTGTCGAACAGCTCCTTGAACGTCGCCGCGGCGAGATCGTCCTGGTTGGTGACGATGTAGTGCGTGCCGAGGTTGTTGAGCGCGTCCGCCGCCCAGGTGCTGTCGGGGAACTCGGCGACCAGCGCGCGGGTGAGCGTGACGGCCTGGTCCGCCGCGCCGAGCCCGCGCAGCGCGCTCAAGTAGAAGAAGCGCGCTTCGGCCTTGCGCGAGGCCTGCTCGGTGTAGGGCAGCGCTTCGTCACGAGCGGCGGCGAACCGCTTGAGGAAGTAGTCGCTCTCCGCGATGCGAAGATCGACGACCTCGCGGTCGTCACCTGAGACCTGGCGCTGCAGATCCTGGAAGGCGCTGCGCGCGTCGCTGTAGCGCCTGGCGCCGAACAGGATGAGGGCCCTGCCGAGATCGCGCTGCGGATCGGCGGCCGCAAACTCGGGGAGCGCATCGAGAGCCTGCCGCGCCGCCGCCGCCGCGTCGCTGAGCGGGAATTCGTCCTAGACACGCTGGAACGCCGCGGCAGCGCGCTTGCGATCGCCGGCCGCGAGTGCCGACCGGCCCAGCCGCGTCAGGACGTCGTCCGGCGCTGCCGACTTGTGCGCCGCGAGCTTTTCGTACAGGTCGGCCGCTTCGCCGGCATCCCCGCGCAACTCCGCCGCCTCGGCGCGTCCCATCATCGCGGCGACATACAGGTTGCCCTCGGGCTTGCGATCGAGGACGGCTTCGAACGCCTTGTTGGCCTCGGCCGCATTCGACAAGCGCAATTGCGACAGTCCCACGTAGAGCTGCGCGTACGAGGCGAGCGGACCGCCGGCGGACAGCGCCTGGCGCGCCGACGTCAATGCGAGCGTGAAGTTCCCTGCCGTGTATGCGAGGGCGGCGTCGGCCAGCGGGCCACTACGGTCGGGCGCGGCGGTGCGGGGACCCGGGGCGAACCAGTATCCGTCGAGAGACTCGGGGACGGTGGCGTGGATGGTCTGCTGGAGCGAGAGAGAATCGACCGGCGTCTGCGCCGCCGACGGCAGCGCGGCAAGGGAAAGCGCAAGCGCAAGTGCCGCGCCCCGCGCGCGGGAACGTCCAGGAGAACCGCCCATCAGGTCTTCCCGAGAAGCGCGGGGTCGCCGTCGGCAAGCGTCTGCACGAGTTCCTGATGGAAGTAGGCCTGGCGGCCGCCCAGCGCGGAGGGTACGCGTTCTTCGTACAAGCGCTGGGCGCGATCGATCTCGGAGCGGAGGCGATGCAGCAGATCGCGCTCCTGCCGGCCGGCGCGCACGGCTGCTTCGTTGTACAACTTGATTTCGGAAACGAGCAGGCGGGCGTAGCGGCGCGCGCCCGGCACGTCGCGCACTTCTCCCCCGGCGGGGTCGAACCCCTCGTCCTCGCCGCCGAGCACTTCGAGCGTGCGCATCGCGGTGCGCAGCGCAATGACCGCGGAGGTGTGCCGGACCATGGCTTCGACGGCCTGGACCGCGCCCGGCGGCGGCGCCGCGGTGCCGCTGTCCACGTAGAGCACGGCGACGGCGCGGCCGTTGATCATCAGCGGAATCGCGAGGGCCGTCCGACCGGGCGGCAGCCGCGCGAAGGGAGGTGCGGGCAGCGCGGCAGTCGATGCGGTGGCCTGTCCGGACTGGACCGCAGAGGCCAGCAGATCCGTGCCGCTGATCGAGGACTCGACTGTCTGCGCGTCCACCTCCGGAATGCCGACAGCTTTCCATGACTTGAGCCGGTCGGCGTTGACGAGGAAGAGTGCGGCGCGGCCGGCGGCGGCGCCGGCTTCCGCGAGCAGGGTATCGAGCGCATGGCTGAGGGTCTGCGCGCCGTCGATCTCGCGCACGGCGGCGAGCG
>JANPCT010000445.1:0-1864 GCA_031431095.1 Acidobacteriota bacterium
CATCTGGCTGTCGGCGAGGCCAAGGTGCGTCCACGTCTTACCTGCATCCGTGGACTTGTACACACCGTTCCCCGTGGCCAGGTCCGGCCGGATGATCCCGGCGCCAGTCCCGACGTAGATCACGTCCGGATTCGACCGGGCCACGGCGATCGCGCCGATCGAGCCGGTGGATTCGCGGTCGAACAGCGGCTGCCAGGTGGCGCCGTAATCAGTGGTGCGCCAGACGCCGCCGTTATCGAATCCGATGTAGGCCAGGTTCGGCTGGCTCGGCACGCCGGCAACAGCGCGCGCACGTCCGGCCCGCGTCGGTCCGATGTGCCGCCAGTGCATCGCCGCGGCCGGATCCACCGGCGGAGGCGCCTGCGACACGGTCGCAACCGCCGTGAGAGTCACCACCGAAAGAAATCCGAGAGAGGCGAGCAGGGTCTGAATTTTCATAGGGTCAGGCGGCGTATGGTCTCGCGGCGCCGGCGCGGCTCATTGGTGCCGGCCGGCCGCGGACGATCGTCAGCTCCAGCTTCGTGAGGATGGGACCATGACCGATTGCCCGAGCCGTCGGATGCCGACGCCCCCGCGGCGGCGATAGCTGGTCGGCGCGTGTCGTCTGTATTCGCTCAGGCGCGGAGTTTCTTCCAGTTCTCCAGGCAGCGCTGGACCATGGGCAGCTCGCCGCCGTTCGTCGCGCCGGTTTCCTGCTCGACCAGGTAGTATTCGACGCCGCCGGACGCTTCGACCGCGTCGAAGATCTTCTTCCAGGGTGCGGTGCCCTCGCCGAAGGCGACGTTGTAGCCGCGATCCGGCGCCCAGTCCTTGCAGTGCAGACTCTTGATCCGGCCCGGGTTCGCTTCGATCCAGGCGATCGGGTCGGCACCGACCTCGATGCAGGTGCCGACGTCGAACTGGAGGACGACATCCTTGGGCGTTCCCGCGGCGATCACGTCCATGGGCCGCTTGCCGTCGATCGGCTGCCACTCGACTTGATGGTTATGGTACCCGGTCGACATGCCCGCCGGCCTCAGCTGGGCGGCGATCGCCGTGAGCTGGTCGGCCAGCGTCTTCCAGGCGTCGATGGTCGTCGCGCGTGGCGCGCTCGACATGATCAGGGCCCGGCTGCCGAGAATCTGGTTCAACTCGGTCGCTTTCTTCAACCCCTCGGCCGTAAACGACGGCCCGCTGTTGTGCGTGGAGTGACAGCGCAGGCCGGAGTCGTCCATCACCTTGCGCACACTCCTGGCGGTGTCGGGGGTCCAGTCGAGATACGGCGCGTAAAATTCGACGACCTGGTAGCCCATTTTGCCGACGGCGGCCACGGTGCCGGTCAGGTCCCTGGCGAGCTCGCCGCGGACCGAGTAGATTTCGAGCCCGACCGGAACGCTGCGCGCGCCCCGGAGCGCCGCCGACGCGGCGACCGGGAGGGCTGCGGCCATCGACAGGAAGGTGCGGCGTGAGAGGTCGGTGTGTGGCATGGCGGCACGGTAGCACATTTGCGGCGCGCTGAGGCGCGCTTGACAGCGCCGCGCCCGCATGTTATCAAAGTCGCAGGAGTGTTATAAAAATAACATGTCAGGCAGACGCGCGCAGGCGCTGCTCACCAAACGCGAGCGGCAGATCATGGACGTGCTCTACCGCGTCCGCCGCGCCACCGCGGCCGAGATCCAGGCACACGTTGCCGGGGCGCCGGGCAACTCCACCATCCGGACGCAGCTGCGCGTGCTCGAAGGCAAAGGACACGTCAGGCACGACGAAGAAGGCCTGCGCTACGTCTACATGCCGACGGTGCCGCGTCACTCGGCTCGCCGCTCGGCGCTGAAACACCTCGTCGAGACGTTCTTCGAGGGGTCAACCGAGAAGGCGGTCGCGGCGC
>JANPCT010000446.1:0-3357 GCA_031431095.1 Acidobacteriota bacterium
ATTGTTTCAGCCTGGCGTCGGCCTCTTCGAACGCGAGCGTGTTCTTCTCGGCCCTGATGCGCGGCAGCATCTCGTTCTTGACCAGTTCCAGGCGGGCGCGCTCCCGCGTGCTCTGAGCCTGCATCAAGGTGCTGTCGTCACTTGCCTTCGCGGCATTCTCGTCAGCCTGCCGCTTCTTGATCTGCTGCTCGAAGTCCGTCAACTCGGCGCGGCGATCGAGCGAGTTCCTCAGCTGCTCCTGGCGGTCGAACTCGATCAGCAGGCCGCCGGGCTTCACGCTCGTGCCCGACTTGATCAGCCGCATGATGACGAGCGAGTTGTTGTTCTGGCCCGCCAACCGCGGCGCCGCAATCGTTGTCGCCTGCACGGCCTCGACCGTGCCCCCCAGCCGGACACTGCGCACGAAATCCTGGCGCTTGACGACGACGTGGGCGGAGGCTTGCGCGCCGGACAAGTCCGGCACGCGGGCGGTGAGACGGTTTGCCGCGCCAAAGGCGGCGGCCGCCGTAAGGGCCACGACAAGCACGAGATACAGGGACTTCATGACGGAGCGGGACACCCGTGGCATCCCCGCGTATCAGACGGCGGGGACCACCCATTGGTTGGGCGCTGGATAGATTACCCCAGCGGGGCGTGAACGGCCTGATGTTTGATCGAACAGCGGAGCTGACAGGCGTGAGCCAGCAGCGTGTCGAACCGCCGCGGTTTATGATGCGCGGGCTGGTATGCCGCGACGCGCTTTTCCGCCCCGCATCGTCCGTCGTCGATCGTCAGTGCACGGTCGTGGCGTGTTCGCGGCCGCGCCGATCACCAAGAACACCCGCATCATCGACTACGCCGGCGAGTTGATCAGGAACGGCAAGGCGTGCGACGCGCGCGAAACGAAGTACCTGGCAGAGGGATGCATCTGGGTGTTCCGCGTCAACCGCGCGTGGAGTCGCGATGCCGCGGTGGACGGCAACATCGCGCGGTTCATCAACCACGCGTGCCGGCCGAATTGTTACTTCCAGGTCGTCGGCCAGACAATCTGGATCCGGGCCGCCCGCAACATCCACAGCGGCGAAGAGCTGACCTACGACTACCGGACGATTGGCGATCGGACGATTCCGTGCCGCTGCCGGCCGGGTTGTCTGAATCGGCTCTAGTTCTGTAGTCTCCGCCTCGGCATTCGACCGGCGCTGCATCCCGCGCTGCGGCGTTGCTCCTCCCTTACATACTCCCGGTTATGCGTGGTCGTCGCGCCTTGCAGCGCGGGCGCTTCACCGGTCTCGGGGCGCGAGCCATTTCGCGATCGGAGCACTAGCCCTTCACCGCGGCCACGGCGCGCTCGTAGGCCAGGTTCGGCGACAGCCACTTTTCCACGTCTTCCAGCGGCATGCTGCGGCGGGTGGCGTACGACTCCACCTGGTCCTGTCCGATGCGGCCGACGTTGAAGTACTTGGCGAGCGGGTGCGAGAAATAGAAGCCGCTGACGCTGGCTGCCGGCGTCATCGCCGCATGCTCGGTCAGCGCCATCCCCTGTTTCTGCGCCTGCAGCAGCGCAAACAACTCGAACTTCTCACTGTGATCCGGGCACGCGGGATAGCCGGGGGCGGGCCGGATGCCGCGATGTTTCTCGTGATGCAGGTCGTCGGCCACGGTGGGGGCCGGCTACGGATGGCCCCAGTCGTCGCGCACGCGCGCGTGCAGGTAGGTCGCGAACGCTTACGCCAGGCGGTCGGCGAGCGCCTTCACCATGATCGCGTTGTAGTCGTCGTGATCGGCTTCGAAGCGCCTGGCCAGTTCCTCGGCGCCGATCCCTCCCGTCACCGCGAACATGCCGAGGTAATCCGGCACGCCGCTGCCCTTCGGGGCGATGTAATCGGCCAGCGACAGGTTCGGCCGATTGTCCGGCTGCACTTCCTGCTGCCGCAGCATCGGCAGACGTCCGACGATTTCACGCCGGTCCTCGTCCTTGTATAGAACGATGTCGTCGCCGTCCGCGACCGCCGGCCAGAAGGCGTGCACGCCGCGAGCGCGGATCAATCTGCCGTCGACGATCTTCCTGAGCAACCCCTGCGCGCTCGCGAACAGATCCCGCGCCGCTTCGCCATACTGCGGATGCTGCAGGATGCCGGGGTACTTCCCTTTCAGCTCCCACGCCGAGAAGAAGTAGGTCCAGTCGATGTACTTCGCAATCTCCTCGAGCGGCACATCGTCCAGGAACCGCCGCCCGACGAAGGACGGCGTCGCGCTGACGTGCTCGTCCCAGTCGTACTTGAGGCGATTGGCTCTCGCCTTGTCGTAGGGGAGAAGCGGCCGCTCGCTGCGCGTCTTGTAGCTCTCGCGCAGCTCATCCTGCGCCGCGCGATTGCCGGCGGCAAACGTGTCGCGGCGCTCGGGGCTGATCAGGCTGGCGACGACGTCGACGACGCGTGAGGCGTCGAGCACGTGCACGGTCGGCTGCGAGTATTCCGGCGCCACCTTCACGGCGGTGTGCTGGCGGCTCGTCGTCGCGCCGCCGATCAGGAGCGGCAGCGTCATGTGCCGGCGCTCCATCTCGCGCGCCACGTTGACCATCTCGTCGAGCGACGGCGTGATCAGCCCGCTCAAGCCGATCATGCTGGCGTGGAGCTCGAGCGCGGTGTCGAGAATCTTGGCGGCCGGCACCATGACGCCGAGATCGATGACCTCGTAGTTGTTGCAGCCGAGGACGACGCCGACGATGTTCTTGCCGATGTCGTGCACGTCTCCCTTGACGGTGGCCATGACGATCCGTCCCTGCGTGCCGCCCCCCTTCGGGTCGGCTTTCAGCCGCGCCGCCTTTTCCTTCTCCATGTACGGCTCGAGGTAGGCGACCGCCTTCTTCATCGCGCGCGCGCTCGTCACCACCTGCGGCAGGAACATCTTCCCGGAGCCGAAGAGGTCGCCGACGATCTTCATGCCGTCCATCAGCGGCCCTTCGATGATGTCGAGCGGCTTCGGATACTTCTGCCGCGCTTCTTCGACGTCCGCCTCGACGTGCTCCACCGATCCATGCACCAGCGCGTACGACAACCGCTCCTCGACCGTGCCGCTGCGCCACGCGAGGTCGGTCTCCTTCCTGCGCCCCGTCCCCTTGACCGACTCGGCAAACTGCACGAGCCGCTCGGTGGCGTCCGGCCGGCGGTTGAAGATGACGTCCTCGACGTGCTCGAGCAGGTCCTTCGGGATGTCTTCATAGACCACGAGCTGCCCGGCGTTGACAATACCCATGTCCATGCCGGCCTTGATCGCGTGGAACAGGAACGCCGAGTGCATCGCCTCGCGGACGATGTCGTTGCCGCGGAACGAGAACGACAGGTTGCTGACGCCACCGCTGATCTTGATGCCGGGCAG
>JANPCT010000447.1:0-5352 GCA_031431095.1 Acidobacteriota bacterium
GTTACGTCGCACAGAAGCCGTAGGACATGGATTCTGGCTTTCGCTTGGCCCCGAGCGGCCGGGAAGAAGGGCCCGGCCGGCTGTCAGAGATCATGAATCACGTTGGGAGGAAAGGCGGCCCGCAGGGCGTTCAGCACCGCCAGAATATCGATGCCTTCCTGCGCGACGGCGCCGCTCACCGGACTCAGGTGCCCGGTGGCGGCGAACAGCATGCCGACGACGCTCAGCGCCATCCCGCCCACTGCACTCTGGAGGGCGATGGACCGCATCCTGCGGCTGATGTGGATGAACTCGTCCACCTTCGTGAGTGAGTTATCCATAATCACGACGCCGGCCGCTGCAGCCGTCACGTCGCTGTTCTGTCCGATCGCCATGCCAACCGTCGCGGCCATCATGGCCGGCGCGTCGTTGATTCCGTCCCCCACGTACAGCGTCTTGCCGTCGACCGTTGCCTGGCGGACGATGGCGAGCTTTTCTTCAGGGTTTTTCTCGGCGTGGATTTCGGTGATACCCACCTGCCCGGCAAGATAGCGCACCTCCGACTCGCGATCGCCCGACACGATCATCACGCGGTCGAAGTGATGCGTGGGTCCCAGGTGGCGCACGAAGGAACGGCTCTCCACGCGTGGCGCGTCGCGAAAACGCAACGCCGCCGCATAACGCCCGTCGACCGCCACCACACACTCGAGTCCACCGGCGATCGGAGGCAGTTCATCGGCGTGGGCGAGCCTGGCCGCCACGAGCTTGCGGCGGCTGGTGATCTGCAGCTGATGCCCTGAGACGGTTCCGCGCAGGCCCTGCCCGGGCTCCTCGCTGACCTGCGACGCCTCGGGGAGTTGGAGCCCATCGTCCTTCGCCGCCGCAAGGATGGCCCGGGCCAGCGGGTGCTTGGAGTAGCGCTCCAAGCTCGCCACGAGCGTCAGCACGTCCCGTTGCCCAAAGCCGGGGGCGATGAACTGCTCGGTGAGCGTCGGCTCTCCATAGGTGAGTGTTCCGGTCTTGTCGAAAATCGCGGTCCGACACCCGGCGATTTGCTCGAGCACGATGGGACTCTTGACGATGATGGCCCGGCGGGCGCAGAGGGAGATCGAGCCGATGATGGCGATGGGGATCGCCAGCAGCAACGGGCACGGCGTGGCGATGACCAGCACGGCCAGGAAACGAACCGAATCTCCACTGCTCACCCAGGCGAGAAGGGCCACGGTCAAGGCGACCGGCGTGTAAATGGCCCCGAGTTGATCGCCGAGCCGCCGCAGTTGCGGCCGGGTGGTCTCGGACTGTCGCATGACGTCCATGATCTTGGCGTAGCGTGAATCGGCGGCGCGCCTGGTCGTGCGGATGGTCAGGGCGGACTCACCGTTGATCGCGCCTGAGATCACCGTCGAGCCGCTGGTCTTGGTGATCTGGAACGGCTCGCCCGTCAGATAGGATTCATCCATCACCCCGTGGCCCTCGATCACCACGCCGTCCGCAGGGCAGATTTCATGCGGATAGATGACCAGGGCATCACCGACGGCGATGTCCGCCAGGCCGACGTCGGCTATTTCTGCCGCGCGTTTCCGGTGGGCGATCGACGGCGTCCGTTTGGCCAGCGCCGCGAGCACTGACGAGGCGCTGCGCAAGGCGTAGCTCTCGAGCGCTTCGCCTCCGGCGAGCATCAAGACGATGATCGAGCCGGCCAGATACTCCCCGAGCCACACGGACGTGATGATGGAAATGCCGCCCAGCAAATCGGAACCGAATTCCCGGTTCAGCAGCTTCCGAAACAGGTCATAGAGAAGCGGCAGCCCCCCCAGCGAGAGCGTCGCCAGCAAGGGGATCCGGGACGTGCCCGGCGCGGCGTGCAAGCCGGCACGGAGGACCAGATGCGACGTGATGGCGACGAGGGCGAGGGCCGCAATGACCGTCGACTTGCGGTGCCAGGCGCCGGACTTGGACGGCGACGGATTCACGCGAGCCCCCTAACCTTCACACGCGCATCGATCACGCTCACTCGTCGAACGCTTCATGAACCCGCGTCGGCGGCGACGAGGGTCATCGTCCTGCGTGCGTCACCGCCACGAGCGCGTCGGGGAGCACGAACTCGCGCTCGGGATGCCGCACCGTCAGCACCGGGCATGGCGCGATGCGGACGATCCGCTCCGCGACGCTACCCAGCAGGAGATGGGCCACCACGCCTCGGCCGTGCGTCCCGATCACGATGAGATTGACGCCGGAGTCCTTCGCGTACTCGACAATCGCGGCCGCGGGGGCATTCGAGGTCACGGTAACGGCCTCCGCTCGGAGCAGGACGCGATCTTCCGCGCTGAGCAGGGTCTCGACCCCGCGCTGTCCTGCCGCTTCCACGGTCTTCTGAAGATCGGGATCGGTGAACATATAGCCATTGGCGTCGACCATGCCCGTGATCGTGTTTTCGACGACGTGGAGCACGACGAGCTGGGCGCTGAAGCTGCGTGCCAGCTCCCGTCCATAGGCCAGCGCGGCGTCCGACGGGTCGCTGAAATCAGTCGCGACGAGCACCTTCTTGAGCGCGATCATTTGTTACCTGCTTTCCCGTTCGTCAGAATCACCTTCAGCGCGCGTTCCTGCGCGGCGTTTCCGAAGGTGTCGTAGGCCTTCATGATGTCGTCGAGCGGGAACCGGTGCGTGACCAGCTTCGCGGGCTGCAGCTTCCCGGACCGCACGAGCTTGAGCAGCATCGGAATGGCCGCCGTGTCGACGAGCCTGGTCATGATTGCAATGTTGCGGTCCCAGAGTTTCTCGAGGTGCAGCTGCACGGGCTTGCCGTGCACGCCCACGTTCGCCAGACGGCCGCCGGGCGCCAGAATGGACTGACAGATCTCGAAGGTCGCAGGCACGCCGACCGCCTCGATCGCGACGTCCACACCGGCACCGCCCGTGAGCGCCATGATCTGATCGACCGCGGTTCCGCCGGTGCTGTTGACCAGGGCGGTCGCGCCGAATTCTTCGGCGACCCGCAGCCGGTTGGCGTCCAGGTCGACCATCAGAATCGCCGAAGGTGAATAGAGCTGCGCGGTCAGCAGCGCGGCCAATCCGATCGGACCCGCACCCACGATGGCGACCGTGTCACCCGGCTGCACCTGGCCATTTAGCACGCCACACTCGAAGCCGGTCGGGAGAATATCGCTGAGCATCACGAGCGCTTCTTCATCCGCGTCCGCCGGCAACGGATACAGGCTGGTGTCGGCATGCGGGATGCGGACGTACTCCGCCTGGGTGCCGTCGATCGTGTTGCCGAGAATCCACCCGCCCGTCCGGCAGTGCGAATACATCCCCTTCCGGCACAGGTCACAGGTGCCGCACGCACTGACACACGAAATGAGCACCCGGTCTCCGGTGTGGAATCTCGAAACCAGCGGACCCACGGCATCGATGACGCCGATGCCCTCGTGCCCGAGAATTCTGCCGGGCGTGACCGTCGGGACGTCGCCCTTCATGATGTGCAGGTCCGTGCCGCAGATTGTCGTCGTCGTGACGCGGACGACTGCATCCCCGGGGTCCCGCACGAGGGGCTTGGGCATCGCCTGCCAGGTCCGCTGGCCAGGGCCCCCGTAGACCAGCGCCATCATCGTGTCCGATGTTGTCTCACGGCCGGCCGGAACGGGGTCGGCAACCATTTCCATAGTTCGCATGCGGTAGTGAAGGGCAACCGCCATGCCGCGCCGCCGCGGGAGCGGCGTCATTTTTTGCGTGCATTTCGAAGCTCAACGGCAGGAGGACGTGAGGACTATTCCGCGGTCGCAGGCACTTTTCCACAGCCGCGTGGTGCCGGTCCCCTGGTGAGGCGCGACGAGCGCGACGTCGCGGCGCCTGTCCGAGTCACGCAACAAGTCGTCACAACAGATCGAGAAACACGCGGCCGCCGTGGCACCCTGATTCAGTGACGCCACTTCTAAGCCGGTGGCCGCAGGTTCGAGTCCTGCCGGGCGCGCCATTCTCGCCATATTCCGCGTAGCGGAAAAGGGGGCAGGTCAGCACCACTGTGGTTCGTGGGGTCTGTCGGCGTGACTTCTTCGCGGGCGCCTTTCCCGCCTCCGCAGAGAGGATCTCAGAAGGGTCGAGGCGTGTGCCAGCGGACAGGGGCATGGCGGTGGATCGCGGATTACAGCAGCGGTGGTCCTGATGACCCGCCACTAAGCGTAAGCGGAGCGCACGCACCCGTGCTATCACGTTGGCCACACGCCGAAGGGCGGATATTTGCTCGCTATTCCCAGCAGCAGGGTGCACGATGAGGCTTATGCCCCACTATTTTTGCTTTCTACATTGGCGAGTCACGGTTCTCCTCGTACTGCTGCTGATTGGCTCCCAAACGGTAGGCATTGCGGCTGACGCCAAGCAGAGGAAGGCATTAGAGACGGAGGCGAAGCGGCTGGTCAGTCTGGGGCGGAACGCGGAAAAGCACGGGCGTCTGCTCGAGGCTAGGGACCGATATCTGGCCTCCGAGCACGTCGTGTTCACCACGGATGCCGAAAAGGGATTGGAGCGCTTGGCGGAAGCCGCCGGGCAGCAAGTTAAAGCCCTGATGGCCGATGCGGCGCGCGCGTATGCGGCGGAGAATTTCGCAAAGGCAGCGCAACTCCTAGAGAGCGCCGGTGCTCTGCACCCCGGCAATCTCGCAATCGGGTGCAACCTGGGGCTGACCAGATATCAGCAGGGCAAACGCGAAGAGGCCTTGACGTTGCTAGATCAATGCGTTGCGGCGCTGCGAGAAAAGGCCCCGCGCCGCCACTTGGCGGAGCTGTACACAGCCCTCGGGACCGGTGATCGGCTGAGCGTCGTGGCGCCGGGCGTCAGGGAGCAGGTCGCGCGGCTCAACGACGCCATCCTGCAGGAGAGCGACAAGGACGTCCAGTCCGACGATGAAAATGCGGGTGTGCCGTCCGCGTCGGCGGCAGCACTGTGCGCGCAGATGAAGCAGTTGCAGTCGGGGCTGCTCAAGAATCCGGCGATGCTCTTCAACCTTGCCAAGTGCGCCCAGTCCGAGGGCCGCCTCGACGACGCCACCCGTCTGCTGACCGAATACAGCCAAGCTGCGCCCATGGCCGCGGACGCTGGCGAAGTCGAGGCGCGTGTGGTCGTGTTGCAACGCCTTGCCGCGCTGCCGGATCCGAAAGGGGCGCTGGTTCGGACCCTCTACGCGAGCGCCGGGAAGCACGTAGAGGCACGGGGGTACGATCAGGCGATTGCGGACTATCAGAAGGCTGACGAGGCCCTCCCGGAGTTTGAGGAAAGCAAACGCCGGGTAGCGACGCTCCTGGAGGCCCAAGGGCAGGTCGATCGCGCGCGGACGTACTGGCGGCAGACCCTCCTCGCCGAGACGATCGACGAACG